>QHWF01000851.1 GCA_003222455.1 Acidobacteriota bacterium | reverse complement strand
CATGCCCGGCGGCGCGAACCGCGATCTCGTTCCTGCGCTTCGCCTCATTCGATCGCTCAACTACTCCACGAGAGTGGTGCTGGGTGTGCGCGACATCATCGACGATCCCGCGGTGACCTGCGCGGTGTGGCGGCGGGAAGGTTTCTACGACACGCTCAGGCGCTATTACGACTCGGTCCTGATCTACGGATCGCCGGACGTATTCGCCACCGCGGCGAAGTACGAGATCGACGGTGTGCTGCCCGGCGAGGTGCGCTACTGCGGGTATGTCTGCAACATGGACCCGGTCAAGGATTCGCAACACGTGCGCGACAAGCTCGAAATCGGCGACGAGCCGATCATCGTCGTCATGGCCGGCGGCGGCGCGGACGCGTTTCGTCTGATGGAAATGTATCTGAAGGCGTTGCCGCTCGTCGATACGCGAACCGCGACCGTCATGGTGACGGGCCCGTTCATGCCGGAGGAGCAGCGCAAAACGCTCAGAGACCAGGCGAGGGAGTTCGGCGTGCGGGTCCGAACCTCGGTCAGCGACTCGTTGAGTCATCTCAATGCGGCGGACCTCGTCGTGAGCATGGCGGGTTACAACACGGTCAGCGAGATCCTCCGTTTCCGGAAGCGGGCCATTCTCGTGCCGCGCCCCGGCCCGAGCCTCGAGCAGCGGATGCGCGCGCGCATTTTCAGCGAGCGCGGCCTCGTGACGGCGATCGAGCCGGAGGACCTGTCGGCGCCGCGCCTCGCCACGGCCATCACAAAGTCGCTGGAGAACCTCACGGCGCCGTCAGAAATGCCGATGATGCATGGCATCAGTACTGTCAAGAACACACTGCTCAACTGGCTAGGAGCCGACCGGGCTTCGCCCAGGTCCTGGCCGGACCAACACGGCTCGCCGGCCAGAGTCAACCTCACCGTCCTGCGGTGACACAGCCATGCGCCACACCGTGTCGGCTGGAGCGATACCACGGCCACCTTCGCGCGAGGCTAGGGTGGCCAGCCGTAGCTTCTGCGAAGGCGGGACGACGCGGAGGCTCAAACCTACTCCTTGCCGGTCTCATAGTTGTCTTGACCGTCAGCAGCGCGCCGTTGGCGCTGTTCCATACGTCATCGTCGGGAGGTGAGTCGTGAGAGTGAGAAGGCGTTCGTCGTGTCTGGTTATCTTCGTGGCTATTCTCATGCTCTGCCGACCGTCAAGCGCGCAACAGCCAAGGCTGGACGTCGTTCAGGTGACGGTCGAGGACGAGCTCGGCGGCGTCCTTGTAGGCGCTAAAGTGACGGTCGTCGCAGTCGCCACGCAGCAGACTTACGAAGGCGTCTCTGATGAATCGGGACGCGTGCGCTTCGACAAGCTCCAGGCCGGTGAGTACACAGTCATAGCGACATCACCCGGATTCAAGACGCTCGAGCGCCCCCTCACGGTCGGCACCGATCGACCGCAACCGTTAAAGCTGCAACTCCAAATCGACGTCACTGAGAGAGTCGAGGTTTCTCAACGTAAACGCCCGCTGCCTCAGCGAGAGAAGGTCGAGGATAACGCCGACGCGGTCCCCATTGATCACGGAGTCCTGGAAGGCTTGCCGATGCCGGTCGGAAGCGACGCCATCGCCGAGTTTCTGTCGCGTTTTCTCACGCCCGCTGTCGGGAAGCCGACGATCATATTGGACGGCCAGGAAGTGGACAGCCTGAACCTTCCACCGAAGGCCATCAAACAGATCGTGGTCAACAAGAATCCCTATGCGGCCGAGTACCGACGCCCGGGCAGGGCGCGTATCGAAGTGGTGTCACAGAGCGGATCGCCAACGCACACTCATGGGAACGTCACGACAGTGTTCAGCGGTTCGGCGATGAGCGCGCGCAACACGTTCATGCAGGACAAGCCCGATTTCCGGCAGTGGCAAGGGGATATGGGCTTTGGCGGGCCGCTTCAGTTCTGGAAGGGATCGTATCTGTTGAACGGCTCGGTCAACGACAATCGCACGATCGGCATCGTCAACGCGCTGACGCCGGGGGTTCTGGAGGGGACGGCTCGACCTGGTGCCGAGCGACCGGATCCAGTTCTCGTTCAAGTACGACTACGAGAACCGGAACGGCAGCAACATCGGCGTCGGTGGCCTCGCGCTGCCGCAACTGGCGCACGACAGCCAGATTCTTAAGCACACCGTGCGGTTCGCGGCGCATACCATCTTTTCGGCCTCGTTCGTCAACGATACGCGAGTCTCGGTGGAGCACCCAACCGAGACGATTGGGAACGACGCGAACGGACGACCATTGATCGTGGTGCAGGGCGCATTCCGAGGCGGCGTCGACCAGAACTTCATACGCCGGCGGGAGGCCAACACCGAGGTGCAGGACATCGCCACGTACATCCGCGGTGCGCAGACGATCCGGTTTGGCGGCCGGCTCAAACCGCAGTTCACGGAGATTACCGACGCCGAAAACTTTGGCGGCACGTTCGAGTTCTCGAACCTCCAGATGTTCGAGGCGGCGCGACCGTTCGTGTTCCGCGTAAACCAGGGCAGTCCGCACATCGAATACAGGCCCAGTGTGGCCGACGCGTTTTTTCAGGACGAGGTCAAGTTGCGACCTGACTTCTCCCTGTTGCTGGGGGTCCGCTACGATTTTGAGGCGTATCTCCACGATTACAACAATGTCGGCCCGCGTGTGGCCTTTGCGTTCGCGCCCGGCCAGAAGAAGACGAGCGTACGAGGTGGGGTCGGCGTCTTCTATGAACACCTCGGCCAGGGCGGTATTCAGCAGGCCTTGATGTTCGACGGCAGCCGGACTCACGAACTCATCATCACCGATCCGTCGTATCCGAACCCCTTTGCCGAAGGAACGGCAACCGTAGACACTCCAGACCGTTACCAATTCGCAAAGGATTTTTCCGCCGGGAAACTCATTCAATCCAGCGTCAGTCTCGAACGCGAGCTCAGTCGCAAGACGTCGATAGCAATCGAGTACACCAGGTTGTGGGGTGTGGATCTCTTTCGCGTGCGCGATCTCAACGCGCCGCTTCCTGGCACCGACGTCCGGCCCGACACGGCTTTCCTGCCGATCATCCAGATTGAGTCGGCCGGGAGGATGAGAAGCAACTCGCTCAACGTGACGTTCCACGCGGGAGCGGGTGCATTCAAGGGCAGCGCCATCTACACCTACGCGAAGACCTACAACGACACACCCGGTGCCAACGCGAGCGGCTCTCTGTCATTTAGGTTACCGGCCAACAACTACGATCCGGGCGCGGAGTGGGGCCGGGCCGACTTCGACATCCGGCATCGCTTCCACCTGGCCGGCGTGCTGCAACTGCCATTCGGATTTCGGGTGGGATCGATCCTGGAGCTGAAAACAGGGGAGCCGTACGAGATTACGACAGGTTTCGATGACAACGGTGACGGAGACGCCAACGACCGGCCCGCGGGGGTTAGGCGTAATGCCGGCCAGATGCCTGGATATGGCAGGCTGGATCTCCGCCTGACGAAAGTGTTCAACACGCTAAGACCGCTCGAGTCCCCGACAGACAAACCAGGAAAGCTCTCGATCAACCTCGATCTGCTGAATGCCCTCAATCGCGCCAACTATAGTCAGTTCGTCGGCGTCCGGAGCTCCCCGTTATTCGGGCGGGCAATCGCGGCGGAACAAGCGCGGAAGATCCAGCTGGCGGTTTCATACAACTTCTGAACAAGCGGGACGAATGTCACAGCCGTTGCACGGAGAGCCGAACACCTGGATCGCCGGGGAGTCGCCTTCTCGGGACGCTTCTTGCGCCGAGAGTGTTCGGGGACGTTTGATCACCGCAGCCAGCCGGTACGCGGGCATCGGCACGGTGCTCATGGGACTCGCTCCGGTGTTCGATCTCGAGGCCGTCACCGCGCTGTACAACGAACG
>QHWF01000850.1 GCA_003222455.1 Acidobacteriota bacterium | reverse complement strand
CGCGCTCTCCGCCCTCAGGAGAGCCGTCCGTCACGCTTCAATGGATAACGTCGAGCAGAAGCTGTCTGCGCAAGAAGCTGGGATGTGTCTCACGTCCGGCGTCAGCACTCTGGCGACCCAATATGCGTCCCGCCCGCTTTGTTTGTCAAGCGTGTAAACACTACTAATTGTGCCTCTGTTTTAGGTCAGTCGCTAGATGTTGACGTTTGTGCAATTTGTGGAAATC
>QHWF01000849.1 GCA_003222455.1 Acidobacteriota bacterium | reverse complement strand
AGATGAGTACTCGGATGCTGCGCGTTGTGTAGTGAGCTACCGTCGTCCTGCCAGCTGAGTCGCCAGGACGGCCGCCTTGTCGGCCACCGTTTTCGCATACTCGAAATTCTTCACCCGAATCGCATCGTCGGCCTGCCGGATCAGGCTCTTGGCGGACTCGTATTGAGCTCGCGCTTCTGGATTCAGCGATCGGTAATCAATCCGATTGAGATCGTGTTGCGCGCGTGCCATGGCGGCCCGGATCGTTTTCTCCAACTCGCCGACGTCGCCGGCCGGCGTGGTCTGGAGCGGCGAAGGAGGCGGAACCGGCTCTTCCACGGCTGGAGGCTTGGCCGGCTCAGGAGGCGGCGTCTCCGGCTTCGATTCAGGGCGCGGGCTGTCCGTTCGCGTCTGTGGCGGCGGCGTGGGATGGCGGATCGTGGAACGCGCCGGCTCCGCGGGCAGTTCGACCGGCACGGGCGGGTTCTCGTCGCTCGATTCGACGACGCGCGGCGGCGGCGCCGGCATGTCGAGCGGCGGGTTGTCCGGCGCGGCCTTCGCATGGGCGCGGACGCACCCCGACGCGAGCGTGGCTCCGAGCAGGAAAATAGAAAAGCGCTTCATGCCTGCGGCAACAGCACACGGAACGTCGTGCCCGAGCCGGGTGTCGACTGCACTTCGATTTCGCCGTCGTGCATCTGCACCGTCCGGTACACCATCGACAGTCCGATGCCGCTGCCCTTCTCCTTGGTCGTGAAATACAAATCAAAAATACGCTGCAGATGTTCCGGGTTGATCCCGAGGCCGGTATCGGAGAACTCGACGTTCACCCGCCGATCCTGCGCGCTCTGGCAGCGGATACGCAGCATGCCGCCATTCGGCATCGCCTGACACGCGTTCAACGCGAGATTCAGGAATGCCTGCCGCAGCATCGCGACGTCGCCGTTCACGTCCGGTGCGTTGGAGCAGTCGACGCTGAGCTCGACCTGGGCGCGATCGGCTTCGGGCCGGATAATCGGGACGATCTCCTCGAACAGCGCCGGAAGCTGGACCGGCTGGAGCTTCAGATCCTCGGGACGGGTGAACTTCAGAAAACCCTGCACCACTTCGTCGAGCCGCCTGATTTCGGCGGCAATGACGTCGACGTGCTTCAGCGCCGCGGCCGGTTCGACCGGCGGCGCCTCCGCCGTGACCGTGGCCACACCCGCGCGCGCCGACGCCCCCACCCGGCCCGCCAGCGCGCCAGGCGAGAACTGCTGTCGCAACAGCTCGAGGTGGATCATCATGGCGTTGAGCGGGTTCTTCACTTCGTGCGCGACGCCCGCGGAGAGACGACCAAGCGCTGCCAGCTTGCGGGAATACCGGATCGTCGACTGCACCTGGCCCAGATACTCGAGATTGCGCGCAATCAGCATGATGCCGACCAGATCGCCATTCGGGTCGTTGATCGCATGCGTCATGACGAGGTGTTCGATCGGCTCGCCTTCCTGGGCCTGGGCCCAGCGCAGCGAGACGGGGCCTCTCGACTGCCGGCTGACGAGCGTCTGATCGATCAGCTTCTGCGCCGGGTGGTCGGCCGACACCACGGCTTTGAACGATGTTCCGACCGCGGCGTCCGGCAGCAGGTCGCGCATCGCGGGATTCATGAACAGCAGCTCGTCCCGCGCGTTGACGATCGCCACCGCGTCCTCGAGGTGTTCCACCGCCGATTCGAGGTTCGCGACCTGCCCCGCCATGTGCGATCGATCGGCCGACAACTGGGCGCTGACCGCGTTGAAAAAGGTGCCGAGCTCTCCGAACTCGTCGTGCTGATCGAGATCCAGGCGGACGCCGAATTCGCCCTGGCCGAGCCGTGTGAGCCCGCTGCGAATGACGTGAATCGGCCGGAGCAGCAATTGTGCGAGCAGCATCGCCACGACGACGGCCACGGCCAGCGCGGCGATGGCCGTGGCC
>QHWF01000848.1 GCA_003222455.1 Acidobacteriota bacterium | reverse complement strand
ACAACTCTCGCGGCCGCGAGACCGAATCGGAGAGGCAATATGAGTCAAATCCAAAACCGTTTGCGAGCTATTTCCTTGCTCAGCATGGCACTCGCGGTTTCGGGTGTTGCCTGGGCGCAGTCGTCATACACGGCCGCGGTACGGGGCGTCGTCACCGACGTCAGCGGTGGCGCCATCCCCGGAGCGACAGTCACGGTCACGGAATCGGATCGCAACGTGCCGCACACTGTTGCTACCGATGATGCGGGTCGATACATCGTTACCGCTCTGCCGCCGGGTCAGTACACGCTCAGCGTCGAGTTGAGCGGGTTCAGGACGTACACTCACACCAACATTCCTCTGGCCGTCCAGCAGCAGGCAACGTTCGATGTTTCATTGGAGGTTGGCGGAATCACCGACACGGTCGAAGTTCGGAGCCAGGCGCCGCTTCTGAACATCACCATCTCGACGCTTGGACAGGTGATCGACAACCGGTACATGACGGCGCTGCCAAACATCGGCCGAAACCCTCTCAGTCTGTTGAATCTGACGCCGGGGGTGAATGGCGCGGCAGGAACCATCAGCCCGAGCAACACAAATTTCGTTGCGAATGGCACACGAAATTCCACCTCGGACGTGCTGGTCGACGGCGCGATCGTCAACACCACGGAGCAGAACACCGGGGCGACCGACCTGAAATGGAGCCCGTCGGTGGATGCGGTGCAGGAATTCAAGATGCAGACGAACTTCTTCGGGGCCGAGTACGCGCAATCCGGCGGAGCCATCATCAACGTGGTGACCAAGTCCGGCACGAATGCGTTTCATGGCGATGGCTACGATTTCCTGAGAGATTCCACGCTCAATGCGAATTCCTGGGCCGCGAATCGTAATGGTTCTCCGAAGCCGTATTACCATCGCGATCAAGTCGGCGGCGTGCTGGGCGGGCCGATCAGAAAAAACAAGACCTTCTTTTTTGCCACCTTCGAATATACGCGATCGAGCAGCCCACAGAGCGCGACCGCGACGGTCCCGACACTGGACCAGCGACGGGGTGATTTCTCTCAAACGTTTTTCAGCGATGGAAGGCCCATCACGATCTACAACCCCTTCGACACCTATCAGGATGCCAGGGGCATCACGAAACGAAGACCGTTCCCCGGCAATGTGATTCCGCCGCAGATGCTGGACAAAGTCGCTTTGAAGGCGCTGCAGTATTATCCGAAGCCGAACCAGGACCCGAATCCGATCACGCATATCAACAATTGGTTCATGCAGGGGATCGGACAGAGCTTTGCCAAGCAGTACGATCTCAAAGCGGACCACAGCTTCAACAACCAGCTCCGCTTGACCGCGCGCTTCAGCGAGAACCGGAACCACAGCGCCCCGACGAACCTGTACGGCCTGGCGGATCCGGCCCTCTCCGCAGCTGACCCTTACAATGGACCGAGTTTCACGAAAACCAAATCGGCAACCAGCAATATCACGTTCGTGCAGAATGCCACTACTCTCTGGACCTTCACCTACGGTCTCATCTACTCCAACTACGGCCGCGATCCGTTCAACGCGTCGTTCGACGAAACGGCGCTGGGCCTCCCCAAGTACATGCAGGACACCGCGACGCTCCATGTCTTTCCGATGTTCAGCGCCGGCGGCTATTCGGATATGGGCACGCAAGGCTACTGGAAAATGGACCGGCAAGAGGGTGTGCACCAGTATTCGGGTTCGATGACCAAGACGGTGCGGGGGCACAACATCAAGGCGGGCGCCGAAGTCCGGCAGAACTTTCTCGACTACGCGCAGCCCGGGTATCCTTCCGGCCACTTTACTTTCGGCGCTCAGACGACCAGCGAGGACTTGAATACCGGCAACAGCTATCAAGGGAACGGTTTCGCGTCGATGCTCCTCGGCTGGGGCAACGGTTCGAATTTCCATATCGATCCGAAAGCCTTTTCGCGCGCGGGCTACCGTGGATTTTTTGTTCAGGACGACTGGAAGGCGTCGCGCAAGCTGACGGTGAACCTGGGGCTGCGCTACGAGTTCGAAGTGCCGCGGACGGAACTGCAGGACCGCTACAGCTACTGGGATCTGGACGCGAAGTCGCCCATCTCCGTGCCCGGGTACGACCTGAAAGGCGTGATGAAATTCGTCGACGACAAGACACCTTCACCGTTCGATGTCAATCACAACAACTTTGGCCCGCGCCTCGGTTTTGCCTATGCCCTCGATGACAAGACAGCGATTCGGGCCGGGGCCGGCAAGTTCTATCTGCTCTCGCGCGCCACGGTCTCCGGCCACACCGGCGCCGCATTCAACACGGACGCCGCTGTGCCGTGGTCGTTGGACAGCGGCGCGACGCGCAATGCCAGCAAGGCATCCTGACCCCTCCGGGTCGTTCGCTCGGCGATATGACGTTCATTGGACTCGGCGTCGGCACCATTACGCGGCAGACGCGCAATCCCGAAATGTACTCGTGGAATCTCTCCATCCAACGCGAGATCGGCTGGAGCTCGATGGTCGAGATCAATTACACCGCCAGCCGCGGCGTGCACCTCTATTCGCCGTATACCTCGCTCAGCCCGCTCGATCCCGTCTACTGGCTCGGCCCGAACGCACTGTTCACGCGCGCACAGTTACAGGCCGCTGTGCCGAATCCGTTTTACGGCGTCATCACCGATCCCAAGGCCGTCAATCTGAATGGCAGGACGATTCAGCAATACCGGCTCCTGCGCAACATGCCGCAATATGACGGCGTCAGCGGATCTGATCCGAATGCCGCCGATTCGGATTATCACGGGGTGCAGATGAAATACGAGAAGCGCTTCTCCCGGGGGCTGACCGTGCTCACGCACTACACCTGGTCGAGGATGATCGACGATGCCTCGGTCACCGATGGAAACCTGACCTGGCTCGGCGGGACCACCAGCTTTCAAAACCCGCTCAATCTCGCCGTGGAGCGTTCGCTCTCACAGCACGATGTGGAGCACCGCTTTGTGGCCACTGGTGACTGGCAGCTCCCGTTCGGACGGGAGCGCCGTTTCGGCTCCGGCGTGAGCCGTCGGGTCGATGCGGTGATCGGCGGCTGGGAGATCAGCGCATTCTTCACGCTGCAGTCCGGGTTCCCGCTCCAGGTCACCCAGTCCGGCGGGACGCTCTGGAATGGCACGCAGCGCCCGAACCTGATCGGCGACCCGGCAACGGCGGGGGACATTCACGACCGGTTGGACAACTATTTCAACCAGGCCGCGTTCTCGCGTCCGGCGCCGGACACGTTTGGCACCGCGCCGCGCACGCTCGACATTCGCGGGCCGAGGGTCAACATGCTCGACGCGGCGCTGATCAAGAACTGGCGGGCGAAGGGCGGCCAGCGCGTCGAGTTCCGCATCGAAGCGCAGAATGTGCGCAACTATCCCGTGTTCAGCGATCCGGCGACGAGCTACGGTGCCAGCAACTTCGGCGTCATCAACGGGACGAAAGTGGGAGGGGGACCGCGCAACGTGCAGCTTGGATTCAAGTACTACTTCTGACTAGTAACGAAGCTTCGCCTCAAAACCGCCGAGTAAAACCGAGCCTCGGCGGGGCGAGCGAATCTTCGTTACTAGGCGGCCCTTCGGGCCGCAACCAAGACAGCTTCTAAAGCCGAAAACTTGTCTCAATCGCACAGACATCGGCTTTAGAAGATGTAGATTGCCATCGGTGTCGGTTCGCGCCGGGTGGACCGGTTTGCTCGCGCGATCAGAACCGAACCCTCAGCGCAAACTGCAGCTGGCGCATCGGCACCGTCGCTCGCGTCTCGTTGATAGTGCCGAACGCGCCGCCGCCGGGCGTCGGGATGCGATTCGCGCCGGCGACATTCCAGTTGCTCTGCGCCATGTTCGTGTTCGGGTCGCCGAAATTGGGTGTGTTCAACAGATTGAACGCTTCAATCCGACACTGCACGTTCGCAGCGCCCACGTGGAGATTCTTGACTGCCGACACATCGATCACGAAGATGCCCGGGCCCAGGAGCGTGCTGCGCCCGACGTCGCCGAACGTGCCGAGGGCATTCATCTGAAACGCCGACACGTTGAACCACGCGCTCGGGCTGCGCTGATCGCGCGGCAGCTCGGCGCTCACGCCAGGCACGACGTTGGGACGATCGTAGCCATGCGCCGTGCGCGATTGATCCACGCCGCTCGTCACGGTGAGCGGGAACCCTGTCGACGCCCGCATCATGCCGCCGATCTGCCATCCGCCGAGAATCGCGTTCAGCGGCCCGCGCTGCAGAAACGGGCGGCCTGATCCCGCGGGCACGTCGTACAGGAAGGACGTCACGACACGATGGCGCGTGTCGAACACCGACCTCCCCCACTCGCAGCTCGCGCAATCGCCCTGCTGCGGTTTCAGCGGATCGGAACCGAGCGTGCGGATGCCGCTGCCGTTGTCCGTCGACGTGGACCACGTGTAGGACACCGACCCCTGCAATCCGTTCGCAAGACGACGGGTAATCTTTGCGGCCAGCGAGTTGTAATGCGACCGACCGACGCCCGCGACGTACTGGAAATTGCCGAGCTCGGGAAACGGTGCCCGCGCCAGGATCGGATCGCTGAGGCCGGGAGCCGGCTGGTTCAGCGTGATGAAGCGCTGCAAGCGGTGTCCCTGATTCCCGAAGTAGCCGATTTCAAGAGCCGTGCTGCCGTTCAGTTCACGCTGCACGTTCACAAGGTACTCTTCGACGTAAGGAGTCCTTCGCTCGTATTCGTTCGCCAGTACCTGCGGCGCGGTCACGCACACCTGCGGCGGCATCTGCACGCGGCACGGATTGTTTGCTCCAGCCGAGTAAGGATTTTCGAACGTCAGCCCCGCACCCTGACTGGTGATCCGGCCCTGAATATTGCGGCTCATGTCGAAGACGGGATTGGTTGTGTCCTGGACGTAAAACACGCCGAATCCGGTCCGAATCGTCGTCTTCGGCGTGGCGGTCCAGGCGAGGCCGAGGCGCGGAGCGACGTTGGTGTAGTCGGACTGCACGAGACGATCACCCAACCGGCCGTCGCGCACCACGCAAATGGCCGGATCGAAGCGG
>QHWF01000847.1 GCA_003222455.1 Acidobacteriota bacterium | reverse complement strand
ACGCCTCCCGCGACAAGCCTTCGAGGAAATCGCCCGTGATCGCCTCGCGCGGCGCAAAGGCGATCGCGTGCACCAGGCCGTCGAGCGCGGTCCACTTCCTGGCCAGCTCGGAGAAGAGCGCAGCGATTTCGGCGTCGCTCGCGACGTCACAAGGGAAGACCAGTGTGCTTCCGAATTCTCCGGCCATCTCAGTGACGCGGTCCTTGAAGCGCTCGTTCTGGTAGGTGAACGCGAGGTCCGCGCCTTCGCGCCGGGCGGCTTTGGCGACCCCGTAGGCTATCGAGCGATTGGAGAGCAGGCCCGTGATCAACACGCGTTTGCCCGCGAGGAAACCCATCTTGTTTCCGCCTTTTTGTTCGAGATCGCGGGATTGTAGCGGATTCAGGCCAAGTTAAATCATGAGCCCTGCTGTTGAAGCGATAGGATAGGCGGTGTCGTCGCCCACTAAGTATGCCGTAAGCGCTGTACCCGGCAAGAATCGTCGCGGCGCGCGGCTATCGGTTTGCAGATCGCGCTTAAGTGCGATGATTGGCATAGAATCCAATCCGTCCCATGCGTTACAAAACGAATCGTTGTTCCATCCGGGAGTTGGCGTTCACGGCGCTGGCCGGGCTCGTGCTCGTCGCCGGTTGCAGCAAGCCGCCGACGCGCGTCGGCGAGGGCGATCGGCTGCAGATCCTCCACAAGGGCAACAAATCCGACCCCCAGGAACTCGATCCGCACATCGTCCAGGGCGTGGGGGAGCACCACATCCTGCAGGCGCTGATCGAAAATCTGGTCACCGAGGACCCGACCGATCTGCATCCGGTGCCCGGGCAGGCTGAGCGCTGGGACATTTCCCCTGACGGCACGGTCTACACGTTTCACCTGCGTGCAGGCATCCGCTGGTCGAACGGCGATCCGGTGACGGCGCACGACTTCGTGCGCTCCTACCGGCGAGCGCTCACGCCGTCGTTGGGCTGCGAGTACGCCTACATGTATTTCGTCATGAAGGGCGCGGAGGATTACTACAAGGGCAAGACGCAGGACTTCTCGAGCGTCGGCGCGCAGGCGCTCGACGAGCGCACTCTGCGCATCACGCTCAACGGGCCGGTGCCGTATTTCCTGTCGCTGCTCAATCACTATTCGTGGTGGCCGGTGCACCTGCCGACACTGGCGCGGCACGGCGATCCGTATCAGCGCAACAACCGCTGGACGCGGCCGGGCAATTTCGTCGGCAACGGGCCGTTCGTGCTTGCGCGCTGGGACGTCGGGAATGTCATCGTGGTGAAGAAGAACCCGCTCTACTGGAATGCGGCAAGCGTGAAATTGAGCGAGGTCCGGTTTTATCCGATCGAAAGCATCGACACGGAGGAGCGCTCGTTCCGTTCCGGACAGCTGCACGTGACCGAGGAAGTCCCGCAGTCGAAGATTTCGGTCTACCGCAGGGACAGTCCGCAGCTGCTGCGCATCGATCCATATCTTGGCGCGTATTTCTACCGCATCAACACGACGCGGCCGCAGTTCAGGGACAAGCGCGTACGCCAGGCGCTGGCGATGGCGATCGACCGGAAAACCATCGTTGAAAACGTCACGCGGGGCGGCCAACTGCCGGCCTACTATTTCACGCCGCCGGACACGGTCGGTTACACGTCCCGCAGCGCGATTCGCTACGACCCCGAAGGCGCGCGCCAGCTGCTCGCGCAGGCCGGATATCCGGGCGGCAAGGGGTTTCCTCCATTCGACATCCTGTACAACACGTCCGAGTCGCACAAGTCCGTCGCCGAGGCGATCCAGCAGATGTGGAAGCGGGAGCTGGGAATCGACGCGAGACTGCTCAACCAGGAATGGAAGGTCTATCTCGACACGGAAAAACGCAAGGATTACGACGTGTCGCGCGCCGGCTGGATCGGCGACTACGCGGATCCGTCGACGTTCCTCGAGACGTTTCTTGCCGAGAGCGGCAACAACCGGACCGGATGGGCGAATGCCGAATACGACCGCCTGCTCAAGGAGGCGTCCCGGCTCGGCGACCGGCAGATCCGCTACGAGCTGTTCCAGAAGGCCGAGGCGATCTTTCTCGACGAGATGCCGGTGATCCCGATCTATCACTACACGCGCGTTTACCTGCTCCGGCCTGAGGTGCGCGGCTGGAATGCCACGATT
>QHWF01000846.1 GCA_003222455.1 Acidobacteriota bacterium | reverse complement strand
GCCGAGCACGATGAGATGCCTGGGCAGCTCGGTCAGCTCCATGATGCCCGCGGTGCCGCCCATCGAAGGCCTGGACCGCGTTCCCTTCCTCGATTCCACGAGCATCATGGAGCTGACCGAGCTGCCCAGGCATCTCATCGTGCTCGGCGGCGGCTATATCGGCCTGGAGTTCTGCCAGATGTTCCGAAGCTTCGGTGCGCGCGTGACGGTCGTGAACCGCGATCCGCGGCTGATTCTGCCCGAGGACCCTGACGTTTCGGCCGAGGTCGAGAAAATCCTCAAGGAAGACGGAATCGAGATTCTCAACTCGACGCAGGTGACGCTTCTCGAAAGGATCAGAGCGGACGTGCGCGTGGTGCTCGAGACTGGCAAGGGCTCGAGGAAGATCTCGGGAAGCCACCTGCTCCTTGCTCTCGGCCGCGTTCCGAATTCCGACCGCCTCGACCTCGGCGCGGCAGGCGTCGAGACCGACCCGTCGGGCTTCATCAAGGTAACCTCGAAGCTGGAGACGAACGTGCCGGATGTGTACGCCATCGGCGACGTGAAGGGCGGCCCGGCCTTCACGCACATTTCCTACGACGATTTCCGCATCCTGCGCGAGAACTGGCTCAACGGTGGCAACGCGACCATCGAAGGGCGACCGGTTCCCAATTGCATGTTCATCGATCCTCAGCTCGCGACGGTAGGACTGAACGAAACCGAGGCGCAGAAACGTGGCATCGACTACCGCGTCGCGAAGCTGCCGATGACGGGCGTCGCACGCGCGCAGGAGATGAGCGAGACGCGCGGTTTCATGAAGGCGATCGTGGACGCGAAGACGCAGCAGATCCTCGGCTGCACCATTCTCGGGGTGGAAGGCGGGGAGATCATGTCGATGCTGCAGATCGCGATGATGGGGAAGCTTCCCTATCCCGCGATCAAGGAAGCGATCTTTGCGCACCCGACGCTCGCCGAATCGCTGAACAACCTCTTCATGACGCTCGACCCGCGCTGACGCCGCGTCACTCCCGTTCGATCTCGAGCCGGAACGCCTTACGTCCGCCGCGCGGCGTGTGCTCGACCATCGGCGCGGTGGCGAGCAGGTTCTTCGACAGCTCGACCGCTCGCGCCGCAAGCTGCCGCGCCCCCTCGCGCAGCTCGCCGCTGTTCATGACGTGCTCGACATTGCGCTCCATGTCTTCGGCGGACCAGCCGCGCGAATGCGCGATGTAGGGGAATTGCGGGAAGTGGAAGCCGAGCTCGGAAAAAAAACACAGCATCTCGCCGGCCACGCCCTGCACGTTGTCCTGCCCGCCGGTGATCAGGAACGCCGCGACCTTGCGCCGGATCAGCACGTTGTCGCGGATCGTGATCTGGTTCTGGATGCAGTTGAGGCGTTCGGCCATCTTGAAGTACAGGGCGCTCGCCACGCCCCAGCGGATCGGCGTCGAGACGAGCACCACGTCCGCCCAGTGCACCAGCGCCTCGTACACCTCGGTCAGCTCGTCGGCTGCGTCCATCTGCGTGATCGAGCAGGGCCAGGTGCAGGCGTTCGCGCTCTTTGAGTAGTAGCCTTCGCAGTTGCGAAACTTCAGCGCCGAGAGCCGGATGAGTTTCGTCTCGCAACCTAGTGCCTCGCGCGCATGATCGAGCGCCACTCCGAGGAGAAAATCGGAAGTCGAGTAGCGCGGGTTGGCTTCGTCCATGTTGGTCGTCGAGATACCGGCGACGCGCGTGACGCCGGGCCGGCGCTCGATCCGCCGCGCGAGCGGGTGCGGCGGGTGCGGCTTCTTGTGGCGTGCGGTCGGATTGTCGGTCCGCACGAGCAGACGTCCCTTTTCGACGCGCAGCTCGTAAGCCGGAACGCGGTCGTCCTCGAAGCCAGGTTCTCCCGCGCCCGTGCAGCGGTGAAATTTCCAGTTGTGCCAGGGACACACGACGTAGTCGCCGTCCAGCCGCCCCTTGCCGAGAGGCCCGCCGGCGTGATTGCAGGTGCCCGAGACGACACCGAATGTGCCGCTGCGCCAGGAGATCGCGATTTTCGTCCTACCTATCGCAGCCTCGGTGATCTCCGTCTTCTGGAATTCCTCGAGCGGGCCCAGATCGAGCCAGTTCGCCTGCGCCATTGCCCACTCCTCCTCTCGAACGTGACGCGGGTGCTCTTACTTCTTTGCGCCGCCCGCCCGTTCCTTTTCCATCGCCGGCTTCATCTCCTGTCCTTTCCTCTCTGCGGCCTTCTTAACGTCGCCCTTCTTCATGCCTTTTTTCTTCATTTCACCGTGCATCGGCTCGTCCATTTTCATGGGTTTGCCTATTTCCGCGGCGTAAAGTCCAGAACCGGCGACAAAGAGCACCGTAGCGACGCATGCCCTGAGCGATTTCATGCGGTCTCCGTGTAGCAATGATCAACTGCCGCTGAACCAGTTGTAGCCCTGGTCCTCCCAGTACCCTCCAGGAAACTCGTTGGTGACGAACATCGACATGATGTGCTTGGGGTTCTTGAAGCCGAGCTTGGTGGGGATCCGGAGTTTCATGGGAAAACCGTATTTCGGCGGAAGGACCTGGTCTGCGAACCGGAAGGTGAGGAGCGTCTGCGGATGGAGCGCGGTCGCCATGTCGATGCTGGCGTAGTAGTCATCGGCGCACGTGAAGCCGATGTATTTTGCGGAGGTGTCGGCTCCGACGCGTGCGAGGAAATCCGAAAAGCGCACGCCGCTCCACTTGCCGATCGCGCTCCAGCCCTCGACGCAGATATGGCGCGTGATCTGAGAGGTC
>QHWF01000845.1 GCA_003222455.1 Acidobacteriota bacterium | reverse complement strand
CTACCGCTCATGCACGCAGAGAGGAAGTACGGCGATGAATCGTCTCTCGAACGCCCCAACAGCCAGTGGTGAAAGTCCAGCTGCATTCGGCCGGCGATGCATCCCCGCTGACTGCGTTGCTCCTCCCTCAAATATTCCCGATATTGCACCCCACCGTGCACAAGACGCACGGTGGGGGCCCCGCTCTGCGGTCGTCGCGCCGCTCCGCCGGGGTCCCCACGGCGCGGACTGTGCGCCGTGGGGTGGAACATCAGGGCGCCTCGCCGCCCTCGGTGCGACGCTGGACTTTCACCACGGGCTGTTAACGCTCCTCGCGGTCGTGTTTCTGTCGATGGCCGTGGTCGCTGCGGCCTGCAGCCGCGCAGAGAAAGGCACGAATGGCGCGAGCGCAACCGCGCGCGCCGGCGCGACAGCGGGCGAAAAGTACCCCGAGCCCCGCTGGCCCTCGTACTTCAAGCCGCCGAAGTCCGTCGACGATCTGATGGGCGCGGCGCGCTCGTTCGTGCGCAACCAGTCGGGCCTGCAGGGCAAGGGGATGGGCATCCTCGCCGCCGGCGAGTCGGTCCTCATCGTCGCGGCCAACGACGCCGACCCGATGGTGCTCGAGGCCATCAGACGTGCCCTGGTGGAGCGGAAGATCACGCCGCACATGAAGTTCGTGTACGACATGTCCGGCGAGACCCGGGCGCAGGCCGAGGCGCGACAGACCGCGCACGAAAAGAACCGCGATATCACGAAAGCCGGCATCTACCAGGCGTCGCAATGGATCGAGAACCAGTTTCCGAATCCGGCCGAGCCGAAGGCCTGGCTGAAGCAGCGGCGCCCGGACGTCTACAAGGAGCTGTTTCCCGGCGAGACGGGCGAGATCAATATGAACGCGCCGCGGCAGCGGCCGCGCGGGGAAGCCGCTGCGGGCGGTGAGGACGCGGACACCGGCGCCGCAACCAGCACCGACTATCGCAGTCGCAACGCGGTCGGCGAAGGCATCAAGAAATACTTGACCGCGCATCCCGAGGTTCGCGGCGTGTTCTGGGGGCAGGGCGGCAGCACCGGGCTCCGGCGGCAGTTGTTTCCGATGCAGGAAAAGTTCCTCGGCACGTTCGTCACCGACAACGTCTATACGCTCCAGAGCCAGATGTCGACGTATCCAGGCGACGTGTGGCAGCTCGCGGAAGAGCAGTTGCTCGAGCCGCTCGTGTACGTCGATCGCGTCGAAGCCAGGGATCCCGAAGGGCTCGATGTCTGGTCCGATATCACGGACGACATGGCCCAACGCTGGGCCGCGGGCGCCTACCAGCGCGGACATCTGTATATGTTTCCCAATCAGGCGACCGGGCGCTTCGGCTACTCGTTCGTGAGCTATCCAGCGTTCCAGCAGAAATATCTCCAGCGCGAACCAATCGCGCGCATCAACGGCGTCATCGCCGGCACCCAGGGCCACGGCGGCTTCTTCCCGCGGTGGGAGATCACGTTCACCAACGGATTCATCTCGGATGTGAAAGGCGGCGGCGCGCAGGGCGAGGCGCTGAAGGAGTTCGTCAAGTGGGACAAGCTGAATAACCTGACCTACCCGTACCACAACCAGCCGGGCTTCTGGTACCTGTACGAGATCGCATTCGGGTCGCATCCCAAGGCGTTCCGCCATCCGATTCCGCTGCTCAAGACCGGCAACACCAGTCCCGACCGCGTGCGCAGTGGCGTCATCCATTGGGGCCTTGGCATCCGCCTGTGGCACGACCCCGATGCGCCGACCGAGTCCAGGGTGTGGCGCGAGTTCAGCGAGAAGAACAACGTGCCGTTCGATCACGGCTGGCACACGCACACGTACTTCACGACCTACAAAGTGCGCCTGCGGAATGCCAACAAATGGGTGAACCTGCTCGACAAGGGCCACATGACGAGCCTCGACAACCCCGAGGTGCGCGCGCTCGCGTCACGCTACGGCGATCCCAATTACCTGCTCACCGAGGACTGGATTCCGGAAGTGCCGGGCATCAACGCGCCCGGCGACTACCTGAAGGACTACGCGCCCAATCCGGGCAAATACGCGCTCGATGTGCTCGACAGGGCGAACAAGGGCCTGTATCAGCATTACTTCCCGGGAGCGGGCGCGAAGATTACGCTCGGTCCGGCGCCGGCGCCGACGAAGCGCGGGAATAACTGAGGGCAGCCCTAAAGGGCTGCGCAACCGATACGAGTGGCCGTCGTCCAGTGATTGCCATGACCAGGGACG
>QHWF01000114.1:1881-12077 GCA_003222455.1 Acidobacteriota bacterium | reverse complement strand
AGCGCGCCGCCGGCCATGAACGCTGAGGATTTTCGCCGGATCGCACTGGGCATGGCAGACGCGGCTGAAGGCGCGCACATGGGCCATCCTGATTTCCGCGTCAATGGCAGGATCTTCGCCACCATCCATCCCGATCACCAGTTCGGGATGGTCAAGCTCACCCCGGACCAGCAGGAGAGGTTCGTGCGTGAGCATCGGGCGACGTTTGCGCCTGAAAAGGGCGCCTGGGGCCGTCAGGGATGCACGAGCGTGCGGCTGGAAACGGCGGATGAAGACACGCTCGGGGAAGCGATGACGCTCGCCTGGCAGAACACGGCCACGACGCGTGCGGCCGGACGACCCAGGGTGAAGGCTGCCAGGGCCACTCGCTCGTCCCGCAAGCGCTAGCAGGCTGCTGAAAAACGCAGCCTGAACTTGCAAGTGTCAAGTTTCAAGTCTCAACTACCGAGAATTTGGCCGGATTTCGGCGGCTCTGACTTGAGCCTTGTTACTTGAAACTTCAGGTTGCTGGCTTTTTCAGCAACCTGCTAGACGAGTTTGCAGATCCACGCGCTGGCCGCATCGCAGTACCAGAGCACGCCATCGCGCACGTCAAGCCCGTGCGGCTCGGGATCCTCTTTCGTCAGCTGGATCCTGGATACCGGCGCGCCGTCTTTCGGATCGAGCTTGTAGATCACGCGGCCATTCGATTCAACACACCAGAGAAATCCCCGGTCCCACGCCAGTCCGTGGGTCCGCACTCCCGGCGCGGGAATCGATCGCACGATTTCACCGGTCTCGGGTTCCATGAGAAAGAGCTTTCCGGAAGCCGGCACGGCCATCCAGTACTTCCCGTCGACCCACTTCAAGCCATGTGCCCCGGACGGCGTCGTGACGGTTCCATACAGACCGGATCCCGGCGTCACCCACGATTTCAACGTCTTGCCGGTCTTCGGATCGACCTTCAACGTTCTCGGCGGTTCGGCCGGATTGATCATCTTTGTCGAGGCGATCCACAGCGCGCCGTTCCCAAAGGTGATGCCGCTCCCGTGGATCGACTCGGTCTGAAGCGTCTGAATGACGGAACCGTCTTCGGGACGCACCTTGAACACCTGGTTCGGATCGACCTGATCCAGCACCCACAGACCGTCGGGCACGAACTGGAGATCGTTGGGTTGCCGGGAGCCGGCGATCTTGTACAGCTTCTCGACGCGCCTGGCGACGACCGGTGGGTCGGGCCACGCGCCACCGGCGGATGCGCGAGAGGCCGCCGCCAATGCGGCGAGCCCGCCGGCCAGGAAACCGCGACGCGACACGTCACGTTCTCTCGACATACGCGACTCCTTGAATCATCCGCGAGGCAGCCCTGAAGGGCTGCCCCACCGGTGAAGGTGTGCAACCAGGGGATTGCGCACCGCTGGCCCCTGAGGCGTTTTCGTCAGTCTCTGCCCGGCGCCGGCGGGACGGCCGGCAACGGGCTGGTCTTAGGAAGTATGATGCCGGCATCCGGCGTACGCAAGGATCAGCGATGACACGCACGTCACGTGACTATCTCAAGAGCGCACTGACCGCGGCGGCGTTCGCATCGTGCCTGATCTTCGCCTGGCCTCGCGGCGGCGCTCGCGCCGCTCACCAGGGCCCCGCAGACGCTTCGCTCCAGGTGCTGCGTGGAACCATCGACATCCACGTCCACTCGGATCCCGATAACGTACCGCGTTCGATCGACGGCCTCGACGCGGCTACGCTTGCGCGCGCGAAGGGCATGCGCGGAATCGTCCTCAAGAATCACTACGACCCGACAGCGGGCCTGGCGTTTCTCGCGCGCAAGACTGCGCCCGGCCTGGAGGTCTTCGGCGGGATCGATCTCAATCTCACGGTGGGCGGCATGAACCCGGCGGCTGTGGAACACATGACGCAGGTCGCGGGAGGATGGGGACGGTTCGTCTGGATGTCGACCTTCGACGCCGAGAATCAGGTGCGGTACTCCAGGGAGAACCGGCCATTTGTCCGCGTTTCGCGCGACGGCGCGCTCCTGCCCGAGACCAGGGCGGTCATCGCCATCATCTCGAAGCGCAAGCTGGTGCTCGCCACAGGACACGTTTCGGCCCAGGAAGCGCTCATGATGCTCCGCGAGGGACGCCAGCAGAACGTGCAGCACATGGTCGTCACTCATGCCATGAATCCGCCGGTGCAGATGGACATCGCGCAGATGCAGGCGGCGGCCGGGGAGGGGGCGTTCATCGAGTTCGTCGGCGGTTCCCTCGATGCCGGCGATGCGGCCGCGAGGATGGATCGCTTCGCGGACGCTCTTCGCAAGGTGGGGCCGCAGTTCTGCATTCTCTCGTCGGATCTCGGCCAGAAAGGCAATGCGTTACCTGCTGACGGCTTCGCCCGGTTCCTGCTCGCGCTGCGCGCGAAAGGATTCACGGAGCAGGAGGTCGATCGGATGTCGAAGCAGAACCCCGCCCGATTGCTGGGGCTGCCGTAGCGAGGGTCCGGCTGAAGCCGGACACTACCGTGTGCCCTGACGCCGCCACACGGCACGACATTCAACGCAGAAACCGCAGGACTCGCAGAACAACGTGGGGTCCGGCTTCAGCGGGATTGGAAGAAATCCGCCTAAAGGCGGACGCCACGTGTCTCTGTGTGTTCCGCGAGTTCTGCGTTGATCGTCGTGGCTGGTTACTGCTGACCGCTCGTGGTCGTGCGCGGCTTCTCGGCGCGCGCCTTCGTCACCATCTCCTTCACTTCCCTCATCAGGGTCGGCACGTGATACGGAATGCCGTCCTTGATCGTCCACTCGATGCCGCCGCCGTGCACCTGCTTGACGTTCCGATCCTCCGGCTTCACGATGCTCGAATAGTTGTCGATGATTTGACCGTTGTACGACATCAGATCCGTGCCGGCGGGGTTCATCACGCGCAGGTTTTCCAGCGGATTGCCGTTGATCACGAGCAGATCGCCGATCAGCCCGGGACGGATGCGGCCGAGGCGATCGTCCATCCCGATGACTTGTGCGCCGTCGGCGGTCGCATGTCGTAACACTTCGAGCGGATGGAACCCGGCTTCGTGGTGCAGCTCGAGCTCGCGGCTGATGCCGAATCCATACAATGAGCCGTACAGATACCCGGCATCGTCACCCGTCGTGATGACACCGCCCTTCAATCCGAACTCGCGCAGCGCCGCCATCCAGACCTCATAGTTGTGCCGCCATTGCACTTCCTGCGCCTCGGTCCAGCCGATCCAGAAGGTGCCGTGCCGCGTCATCGACGGTTTGTAGTACTCCTCGAGCGACGGGTGCAGGTAATCCTTGTACCACGGCAGGTTCTGCGCCTTGATGAGATCCCGCGCCGCTTCATACGTCGACATCGTCGGACTCCACGCGACCCCCTTCGCCACCATGTCCGACAGGAGCTGCGACAGCTTTTCCCGATTGAGGTTGGTCTGCGTGTACAACTCGCCGGCGCGGCCGAACCGGTGAATCTCGTTCGCGTAATTCATCTCCGGCGGAAAATCCTGAATGCCGTCGAGCGCCGCGTCCGCAACGCCGTAGAAGTGCTCGATGCAATTGACGCCGAGATCCACGAAGTCGCGGGCCGTGGCTTCGCCGACTGCGATGTGTACGGTTGTCGGCAGGCCCAGCTTCTTCGCTTCGTCGAGCGTGGCCGCCACCTGATCGCGATCCATTGGACCGATCAGCTTGATGCCGTCTGCGCCTCCCTCCTTCGCCCGGCGGACGAGCGCGCGGTACTCGGCCGGCGACTGATTGAACGTCTCGCCCGGCTTCAACAGGTTGGCCAGCATCGGATAAAGAACGATGCGCGGCGCGATGATCCGGTGAGCGGCGCTCTCGGCGCGCCACTGCCTGGTCTTCTCGAAATTGCCGCCGACCTCGCGCGCCGTCGTCACGCCCGCTGCCAGATACAGGTTGCGCTCGTACTGAATGGGAATCGGTCCGACGCGCTCCTCGTGCCAGTGCATGTGCGTGTTGATAATGCCGGGCATGACGTACTTGCCCGACGCGTCGATTGCCATATCTGCCGCTGGCCATTTCCCGGCAACGCTGTTTCCGAGTCGCGCGATGAGGCCATCATCGAGGAGCACGTCCATCGGGCCAGCCGCCGGCACCCCCGTGCCGGGAATGACCATCGCGTTTTTGATCAGCAGCCGCTTGACCTGTTTTGCGTGAACAGCGGTCGCAGCCCCTGACGCGGGCGGCGCTTGAGCGGCCGGCGCGCCGGCCGCCATGATGAAGGCGGTGACGACCAGGGCATGAGCGACGAGACGTGATGATTGATCCATGAACGCTCCATGTTATCCCTTGAATCGATGCGAGGGCCGGCCGCCAACGGCCGGGCGACAGCGGAACAACCCACCCGCCTGCGGCTGATTGACGCGTTCGCTGTCTGACAACCGGATCGTCGCCGTCGTGATGTAGAGATCGCGGAAATCGGGGCCGCCGAACGTACACGACGTCGGGTACGTCGTCGGCAGCCGAATGATGGAATCGAGGGTGCCGTCGGGAGCATAGCGGCGGACGCCGCCGCCGCCCCAGAGCGACACCCAGATGTACCCTGCGGCGTCGAGCGTCAGGCCGTCCGGCATTCCGTGGACCGGTCCGATGCGGAGCAGACTTCGCCGGTTGGCGATCGTCCCGGCCGCCAGGTCGAAATCGAACACGTCAATCGATTGCGTCGGGCTGTCGACGAAATACATCACACGACCATCGTCCGACCAGTCGAGGCCGTTCGAAATCGAGACGTGACGCAGCATCCTGTGGGTCTGGCCGCCGGGGTCCAGGCGGTACAGCGCGCCGGCGCCGTCACGCTCGTCGAGCGCCATGGTGCCGGCCCAGAAGCGGCCGGCCGCATCGCACTTGCCGTCGTTCATCCGCTGATCGGGTCGATCGGCCTCGACGTCGGCAATCATCGTCAGGCGTTGTGTGATCGGATCGAACCGGGCGAAACCGTCGTGCACGGCCAGCACAAGATTGCCGCCATCAGCAGGCGCGACCGCGCCCACCATGCAGCCGACCTCGAAGGTCTCGAGGGCGCTGGTGGCCGGGTCGAACCTGTGGACGCGTCCACGCAGGATATCCACGAACCACAGACGCGAGGCGCCGGCGTCCCAGACCGGCCCCTCACCGAGCTCGGCCTGGTAGTCGAGCACCAGTTCCGCATCATGGACGGAAATCATCAGACGCGCATCGCCAGGGGCGATGCGACCGCGTCGGGCGCGTATCGACGGAGCAACCCGAGCCCGATCGCCGCGCGGCGGACCCGTTCGCGCGACAGCGCCAGTACGGTGGACTCGAGGTGCTGCCCGCTCGGGTAGATGCCCGGCGCGTTGCGGAGGCCGAACTTGAGATAAATGGGCGCCGCGATGCGCACGAGCACGGCACTCTCGTAATGCCGGACGGTGCCGCCGAAGTCGTCCGGCGCTTCGATGTAGAAATCGATGGCTGCGTCGATCGCCTGTCGAATGGCGGCAATCTGCGGCAGTGAGAGATCCACCGGAAGATTGATCGAGGTGGCGCCGAGATCCTCGAGCACCCGCGCGGTTGCCGGATTGGCCGCGGCGACCGTGACGGAACTCTTCAACACGAAATCGGGCGGCAGATCGCCCGAGCGCTTCATCTGGCCAAGCACCATCAGCTGCCCGACATCCGCGACCAGGACCGAGCGGATACCGAGCGCCGCCGCGTGGCACACGTCTTCGATGCCATACGCGAGCTGATCGACGCCTCGCAGCGACGAGCCGACCACGCGCCCCGCGGCACTCGCCGCCTGCACGCCGACATCCCAATTGGCGCGCGGACCGACGAAGAGACAGACCTCAATCCCCTGATCGCGGCCGAGCGCGACCATCCGCTGGATCTCGTCGTCGGTCTGAAGCATGACGCCACTGCCCTGGCTGACGCGATGAACCGTCACCGCGTGCTCGCGCGCGGCAGCGATGACGGTTTCCATCGCGCGCGGGCCTTCGCACGATGGAATCTCGATGCGGTACTGCCCGCCGTCGGCGAACCGTTTGTGCGAAGCCGGCAGATCGTACGCATCGCGGGACGGAAGGTTCAGACTGTGCAGGATGCTCGCTGTCGGTCTCATATCTGCTCTCGATTCACTTTTGCCATGCCATCCATGCGCCCGCGTCACGTCGCGAACATGATTCCCAGGCCGCAGTCGGCGGCGATGGAGGCGCCGGTGATCGCCGACGCTTCGTCGGACGCGACGAATGCGACCACGTTGGCGATCTCGGCGGGCGTGGCCATCCGCCGGAGCGGCTGAAGCGCCACGGCGCGGCGTTCGGCTTCGACCGGATCGGGCTGCGTCGAAATCCATTCGTCCACCAGCCGCGTGCGCGTGTACCCGGGGAGGACCGCGTTCACCCGGATACCCACCGGCGCGTACTCGAGCGCGAGGCTGCGCGTCAACCCGAGAATGCCGGCCTTGGCGGCCGCGTAGGGAAACATGCCGGTAATCGTGAGCGTCGCATGAATCGAGGCGATGTTGACAATGGATCCCCGCCGCGCCACTTTCATCGGGCGCAACGCGTACTTCGCGCACAGCCACGCGCCCTTCAGATCGACCGCGAACACGCTGTCCCATTCGACCTCGGTCATTTCGGTGGCGTCGAAATAGGCGTTCACCCCCGCGTTGTTCACCAGGACATCGAGCGCTCCGTGACGGTCGATTACGTTCTCGATGGCGCGCCGCACGTCGCCCTCGGACGTGATGTCGGCGGGGTTGAAGTCCACGGCCAGACCCGCTGCACCCAACTCGCGAGCCGTCTCGCGCCCCACCTCGGCGTCCACGTCGACAAAGCTGACCGTCGCACCTTCCGCGCAGAATTTCTCGACGATGGCACGCCCGATGCCGCGGGCGCCGCCTGTCACGAACGCAATCCGGCCGGCGAGGCGCCCCATGCCTGTCAACGTTCAACGCCCAAGTCTCGAGGTCCCCGGCCGGCGCGGACGTGGCCGCCGGCCCATGGCCTCGATCTCGCGAGCCGTCGCCTGCACCAGAAGACGCATGGCGGCGGCGGCCGCACCGCGCGGATCGCGGGCGCGAATCGCGTCGAAGATGGCGCGGTGCCCTGGCAGCGATCCCCGGGCCCGTCCGGGCAGGCTGCTCGTCGCACGAAAGCTGACCAGCAGCGCCGAATACACGACGCGGCTCATCTGCTCGAGCAGCTCGTTTCGGCACGCATGGAGAATCGCCAGGTGAAAGCGCATGTCCGCCTGCACGAATGGTTCGACGTTGCCGTTTCTCGCGTGGGCCGTTCGCTCCATCCCCTCCAGCGCCGCTCCGAGCGCCGCCAGATCGCCGGCGTCGGCTCGCGACGCCGCCAGCTCGGCGGCCGCCGGCTCGATGATACGGCGGACTTCGGTCAGCGCTCGGAGCAACGACGGGCTGCCAGCGCCCCTCTGCTGCCACGCCAGCACGTCGGGATCCAGCAGGTTCCACGCATCGCGCGGGCGCACGCGAGTGCCGATTTTCGGCCGCGCCTCGACCAGCCCTTTGGCCGCGAGGACTTTGATCGCTTCCCGCAGGACGGTCCGACTGGCTCCCAGCTCGGGTTCGGCCGGCAACAGCGCCCCCGGCGGAAGCTCGCCACCCAGGATTTTGCGCCCGATCGCATGGACAACGCGGTCGTGCAGGCTCCGGTCTGGATATTGCGACCGTTCCAGCGTAATCGGCGCACCCATTTTCGTCATATCGTAATACTATACGGCCGCTCTGCGAGGCGTCCGGTCCAGGGAATGTGAACGGCGCGTGCTCGTCACAACAGAGGAGGCGGAAGCGCCTGCGGGGAGGAGCGATGAGACCGCGTCGTTTGACTGTCGCACTGGTGACAGTCGGCCTCCTGGTTGCCGCCTGTGGAAGGGGCGCCAACCCGCAAGACCGGTCGCCTGCCGGAGGGGGCGGCAAACCTGCCGTGACACGTGCACCTTTCGGACAACTGCCGGACGGAGCCGCGGTGGACGTCTTCACGCTCACCAATGCCGGCGGCATGGAAGTGCGGACAATCCCGTACGGCGCCATCATCGTCTCGATCAAAGTCCCCGATCGCAATGGTCGACTCGAGGACGTGGTCCTCGGATTCGACACGCTGGACGGCTACGCGAGCCACCGTACCTTTTTTGGGGCCGTGGTCGGCCGGTACGGCAACCGGATTGCCAAAGGCCGTTTCACGCTCGACGGCAAGACCTATCAGCTGGCGACCAACAATGGCCCGAATCACCTGCATGGCGGGGTCAACGGCTTCGACAAGCTGCTGTGGAAAGCGCAATCGTTCGATCGCGACGGAAACACCGGCGTCGCTTACACGCTGACGAGCCGGGCCGGTGACGAAGGGTACCCGGGAACACTCGATGTTCGGGTCACCTACACGCTCACACCAGCCAACGAGCTGATGGTCGAGTATGAAGCCACAACGGACCAGGCGACGCCAATCAACCTGACGCAGCACAGTTTTTTCAACCTCGCCGGCGAGGGCCGCAGCGACATCCTCGACCATCGGCTCACCATCAATGCGGATCGGTTCACGCCGGTGGACACGACGCTGATCCCGACTGGCGAGCTTGCGAGTGTTGCCGGCACGCCGTTCGATTTCCGGCAGCCCACACCGATCGGCGCGCGCATCTCCGCCGACCACGAACAGCTTCACAACGGAACCGGATACGACCACAACTGGGTCCTGAACCGGACGCGAGCCGGTCTCGTGCCTGCGGCGCACCTCGAACATCCCGCAACCGGGCGGACGCTGGACGTATCGACAACGGAGCCCGGCATGCAGTTCTACTCGGGGAACTTTCTCGACGGCACGGTCACCGGCAAGTCGGAACATGTCTACAAGCAGCGGTACGGTCTGTGCCTGGAAACGCAGCATTTTCCCGATTCTCCGAATCGCGAACATTTCCCATCGCCGATCCTTCGCCCGGGTGACCGATACCTGTCGAAGACGGTATTTGCGTTCGGCGTCATGAATAGGCGCTCGCGGGTTCGATCGAGCGCACCCGACGTTCGGGAAACGAGTTCCGGACGGTGAACCGTGACTGAGTACACACGACGAACATTCATCAGCAGTACCGTGGCGAGCATGGCGAGCGCGCTGCTCGCACGCTCGGCGCCCCCGTTGCGCGCACAATCGGGCGACTCGCGACTCGACGTGCTCGTCGACGAACCGATTGGCACGATCGCTCCCGAGATCTACGGCCACTTCGTCGAGCACCTGGGCGGCGTCGTCTACGACGGGGTCTGGGTCGGTGAAGGGTCGAAGATTGCGAACGTCGATGGGATCCGCAAGGCGCTCGTGGACGAGTTGCGCAAGATCAAGCCGGCCGTCATTCGGTGGCCCGGCGGCTGTTTCGCCGACAGCTACGACTGGCGCGACGGCGTCGGCGCTCCGGACAACCGGCCGCGCCGGACCGACTTCTGGGCCGATACGCAGCCGGCACAAAACCGGCCGGCCACGGCGGGACCGCAGCGGTTCGATCCGAACCGCTTCGGCACGAACGAGTTCATTCGATTCTGCCGCCTGACCGGTGCCGCGCCGTATCTTGCGGCCAATGTGCGCAGTCTGCCGGCACGGGACCTGTACCAGTGGATTGAGTACTGCAACGCGCCGGCGGGCGCCACCACGATGGCCGACCTGCGCGCCGCCGGCGGCGACCGTGAGCCGTTCGGCGTCAGCTACTGGGGCGTCGGCAACGAGCCGTGGGGCTGCGGCGGCAATTTCACACCCGAGGAGTACGCGACCGAATTCCGTCGTTACACCGCCTGGGTTCCCAAATACGGCGTCCCGATCAAATTCATCGCGGCGGGACCCAACGGCGGCGATCGCGAGTGGACGACGCGGTTTTTCCGGACGCTGACGGCCCGCAGCGCGCGAGCGCTGAACGACGTCTTCGGCTGGGCCCTGCACTATTACTGTGGCAGCACCGGAGACCGGAACGCGATTCAGTTCACCACCGACGACTGGTACGACCTGCTGGCGCGAGCCGATCGGATGGAATCGCTGGTGACGCAGCACTGGTCAGCGATGGCCGAATCCGATCCGATGCACAAAGTGAAGCTGATCGTCGACGAATGGGGCGCCTGGCACGCGGGCTCGGCCGATATGCCGGCCAACTACCTGTGGGCATATCCGGGATCGTTGCGCGACGCGCTGGTCGCCGCTCTGACGCTCGACACGTTCAATCGCCACGCCGACAA
>QHWF01000114.1:0-1842 GCA_003222455.1 Acidobacteriota bacterium | reverse complement strand
CACCAGGGCGGGCGGGCGCTGCGCACGGTGTTCTCGGCGCCGACGCTCGCGTTCACCCGTGACGGGCGATCGCAGACGCTGTGGGGCCTGGGCGGCTCGGCCTCGCTTCGGGACAAGGACCTCACGGTGACGGTGGTGAACCCGCACGCGACGGATCCGCGCGAATGCGTGATCGCGCTGCGCGGCGCGACGATCCGGGAAGGGCGCGGCACGGTGCTGTCGTCAACGGACCTGCGCGCGCACAACAGCTTCGAGCAGCCCGACGCGCTGGCCCCGCACGACGCACCGGTCCGGCGCGCAGCGGCCGGATCCCTGGTCCATACGTTTCCGCCAGCGTCGGTCACCCGCTTGCAACTGACGCTCGCGTAGGCGAATCCGACAAACGTCCGCGACCGCGCACGGGCGCTGCTTCGCCACGGATGTGATCTGGTCATATGATATTACTATATGGTTAATTAACAACCCGGCCAGTTGCACCGCCCGCCGTTTATGAGACGGAGGAATCGCATGCCCACCTCGATTCGACGTCCCTCCTCATTGCCGCTCGTCATCCTCCTGGTCGCGCTGCTGACCACTCCGCCGCCCGCTCTTGCCCAAATCCGCATCGCCGGCGCCATTGCCGGCACAGTCACCGACAGTTCGGACGCCGTCGTCCCCGGCGCCGCCGTGCAGATGGTCGACGAGCTGACCGCCATCGGCAAGGACACCGTCACGAACGCCTCGGGCGGGTTCGTCTTTCCCGATCTGTCGTTCGGTTCGTACCGCGTGACCGTGACCCTCGAGGGGTTCCACACGGCAGTGTACGAGCACGTGAAGGTCGAATCGTCGCGAACCACCGATTTGCGGATCAAACTGCAGGTCGGCGCCCTCGACGAGAAGGTGCAGGTCCAGGGCGTGACGCCGGTGCTCGAGATGACGTCGAACGTCGTCTCGACGACGGTGAACAACAAAGCGCTCCAGGAGCTGCCGCTGAACGGGCGAAGCACCTTCGCCTTCGCGCGCCTGATGCTGGGAACGCAGACGCCGTCGAACAGCGGCGACACCCATTACAACGGCATGCCCGGCGGCACCATCAACGGGACCATCGACGGCATCAACAACGCATCGAATGGCTTCAAGAGCGGGGGCACCAGTTTCTTCGCCACGGTCCCGCCGCGGCTCGGCGCGATGGAGGAGGTGACGATTGAAACGGCCGGTCTGGGTGCCGACGCGGGCGCGGAAGGCGCCGTCAATCTCAAGTTCATCACCAAACGCGGCACCAACCAGTATCACGGCAGCGGCTTCGAACAGCTTCTCCATGATGGTCTCATCGCAAATTCCTACTTCAACGACGCGCGCGGCCTGCCGAAAGCCAGGCTGCGGCAGCACGACTTCGGCGGCAACCTCGGCGGACCGCTGCCGCCCGGCAACTTGAAGGACAAGCTGTTCTTCTTCATCAACTACGAAACCGCCTACATCCCACGCACCCAGAACCGAAGCAACACGATGCTGACCGCTGAAGCGCAGCAGGGAATCTTTCGTTACCAGACTGCGACGGGAGAGATTCGGACGGCGAACCTGCTGCAGATTGCGGCGCAGAACGGGTTCCAATCGACCGTCGACCCGACCATCGCCTCGCTGCTGGCCAAACAGAACCAGGCCATTCCGAACGGAACGCTCGCCAGCAGCAACGACCCGTTGCGCACCACCTCGCTCGTATGGCTCGAGCCAAACAAACTGATCCAGCCCTACCCGACCACGCGCCTCGATCTTCAGGTCACCCCGCGCCTTGCCTGGACGGCGAGCTGGAACCTGTACGGCAGCAAGGACTATGGCCGGCGCCAGTGGCCGCTCCCCGACGTC
>QHWF01000844.1 GCA_003222455.1 Acidobacteriota bacterium | reverse complement strand
AACGCGTGGATGTATTCGGTCTGCGCGCGAAGGCCCAGGGTGAGACGGCTCGCGTGTTTCAGGTACCAGACGCCTTCGATCAACGGCCGGTAGTAGTTCGTGTTGCCGCCGAGGCCGGCCAGATCGATCGACGCCGTGTATCGTTTGCCGGTGGTCGGAAAGATGGGCTGGTCGACCGTGTTGTAGACGATGCTCGGCGCCACCTTGCTGATGACTCGCTCGCCGTTCTGCCCGATGAGCAGCGAATCGCGCAGGAACGGATTACGCGCCAGCACCAGCGGATCCGTATAGTTTTCGTTGATTTCGGTCACGCGCACGCGCTGATAGCTGTAATTCGTGAACATCCGCGTGAACCCCCGGCCGAGCGGATATCCAACCGTGAGGACGGTGCCAATCGACTTCTGCGTGAACTGGCCGATGTAGCGGATGTCGGTGCGGAACAGATTGAAGCCGCCCGTGATGTTCCGATCGAACAGGAACGGCTCGGTGAATGCGAGCGAGTAGTTCTGCGCGCGCGATCCCGCCTGCAGCGACAGCGTGAGGCTCTCGCCGCGGCCCAGGAAATTCGCGGTCTGGAACGACAGCTGACCGAAGAAGCCTTCGAATTCCGAGACGCCGGCGCCGAACGTGAGCTGGTTGCGGTTCTGCTCCTCCAGCTTCAGCCTGACGTCGACCTTGTTCGGTTCGGCGGCCTTTTCGACGTTGACGTCCTTGCCGCCCTCGAGCGGCTTGAAGTAGCCGAGCTGGTTCAGGCGCTTGATGCTGTACTTCAACGCCTCCGTGTTGAACACGCCTTCCTCGACGAGCCGCATCTCCCGGCGGATCACGTTGTCGCGCGTCGTGGTATTCCCGACGAACGTGATGCGGTTGACGAAGAACTGCTGCCCCTCCTGCATCCGCATCGTGACGTCGACGAGCGGCGGGCCCGCGCTCTCCGGTTTGCCGTCGATCGGCTCCGGCGCCTTCAAGGCCGCCGGCGCCTCGGGAGCGTTCTGGCTCGGCTCGTCGCGGGGCTTGAGATCCGGGTACCCGGTGAATTCGTAGTACCCGCCGGCGCCGTACACTTCCCGGGCCTTCTCCAGTCCCTTGCGGATTTTCTTCTCGGCGTAGTACTCCCCCGGCTTCGTCCTGAACAACGGCAACAGGTAATCGGACTTGACGACGGTGTTGCCGGCCACGTCGAAGGTGCCGACCTTGTAGCGCGGCCCTTCGGTGATCGGGATGCGCAGCTCGATCCACCGCGTTTTCTGGTCTTCGGAGTCGGTGATGACCTTCAGCTCCGGCACGCCGACATTCGCCCTGATGTACCCGTTGTCGCGGTAGAACTCGATAATCTTCTGCGCATCGTCCTCGAACTTCGGTTCCTGGTAGGTGCCGCGATCGCCAATCACCGACATGAACCAGCCGGGCAGATGAAACGCGTCCTGCAGGCCGGGACGCTCACGGTTGTCTTTCATCTTCCGCTTCAACGTGGCGTCGCTCATCGCCTTGTTGCCGATGAACTCGACTTTCCGGATCCGCACCTTCGGCCCTTCGTCCATGTGGAAGGTGAGGTGCACCAGCTTCGGTCCGCCTGGCACCTCGACGATTTCGTGCTTCACGTCCGCATACTGAAACCCCTTGTCACGGAGCATGTCGCGGACAATGCCCTCGACCTTCCGAACGAGTCCCGGATCGATGAACGTGTCGAGGCGGATCTGCGCGTCGGCTTCTTTCAGCTTCTCGTCGATCTTGGTGACCTCGATTTTCTTGGAGCCGACGTAGTCGACGATCTTGACGCGCTGCCGCTCCTCCATGTGGTAGGTGACGATTTTTCCGATCGTGCCGTTGGGGAATTTGTAATCCGCGTCTTCGATCCAGAGGTTGTCGAGGAACTTGGTGTTCCAGAGACGATTGAAGTCGTCGTGAACCACGTTCAGGCTCTCGCTGGTCCACGGCACCCACTCGTTTCTCGAGGGCGTGCTGAATTTCAGCTGGATGTAATACAGGTAGGTCTGTGGTTCGATCACCGAGGCGTTGCCCTGCGCGTCGAAGCACGGCGCGATATACAGCACGACGGGGCCGGACCCGGCAGGCGGCTGAGCCAACGGCGTCGCCTGCTGGCCACAGACCGTCGCCGGCGGCAGCGCAGGGGCCTGGGGCTGGCCCGCACTGGTCGACGGAGCCTGGCCTGAAGGTGTCGAAACGGCCGGCGCTAAGTCTGTCCCTCGGCCCTGCCCAGGACGACCCTGAGCCTGCTGAAGCGGGAAATCCTGCGCCGCCAACGGCTTGGCCAGCGCCTCGAGCAGTGCCAGCAGGCCGAACATACACACTCGTCCGCCGAATGACATTTCTTGGATTTTAGACTAGCGGCGAGGCAGGATGGCCGGGTAAATGACCGGCGAATCTGGTAATCGGATAACCTGGTAATCGGGAACTGGATTGGCCGATTGGACGGGCGGATCCGTCGTCCTCAGCCAATTGACCAATTCAATTACCCAATCACTCGATCACCTAATCACCCGATTGACTAAGCGAGCTTTCGTCCGGCTTCCAGCTCTCCCGCAGGGCGGTACGAGAGCTGGCCGGCGTCGAGATACACCTCGATGTCGCCGCCGTGCAGGTGGCCACGGATGAGCTCTTCCGACAACGGATCCTCGACGTACCGCTGAATGGCGCGGCGCAGCGGCCGGGCGCCG
>QHWF01000822.1 GCA_003222455.1 Acidobacteriota bacterium | reverse complement strand
GTGTCTTGTAAAGACTCTTTCCACGGCACTGACGTGTTGGCCGTATCGGAACACGGCGCTCCGGGACGGCGCCCGAACATCCACGCGCACTTCGTCGGCCGCCAAAGGGAGGACGGCCTCGATACACTGCCGGCCCGCGCCGCCGAGGCAAACCGAAGCACTCTCATCGCGGACATCCCGTTCCCGGCCCCTGAAAACGTCGCAGCCAAGCGGTGCGCGAGCGAAAAACGAGCGTTCTGAGAGCGTGCAGGGTTCCTCACCCCGCGAAACGATTGAACGTCATGCAGCGTCCGAAAACCCTCTTCGAGCCACAACGGTCAATGGCTTCGCGAAGTTAGGAACCGCGCTCGGCGGAAGGCCAACGATCGTTGAACGTCTCCCAAGCGATCTAAAAATTCCCCCACTCCGGCTCGAACCGCAACGAGTTGTCACCTGGCCGCCCGCCGTCGACGTACCATAGAGGCAACCATGAGCCGACTCGCGACCGGTGTTCAACTGCGCCCGATAGACCTGACTGATGTCCACGTCTTGGTTGTGGACGATCACGACGACACGCTCGAATTCTTCGGCGTCGCGCTCCAGCAGTTTGGCGCCAACATCCTGAAGGCGCGGACCGCCCGTGACGCGCTGACGATTCTCCGGACGGTACGCGTGAACGCCATGGTTTCGGACTTGGCGATGCCCGGCGAGGACGGCCTCTGGCTGATCCAGCAGCTTCGCCGCCTCCAGTACGAGCAAGGCGGCAGTATCCCGGCGGTCGCTGTCACGGCGCACCGGGACCGCTACGCAGGCGAACGGGTCACCGATCTCGGGTTCGAGGCGTTCCTGATGAAGCCCGTCGATCCGTACGACCTCGCCAGGACGGTCGCGTCCCTCGTGGGTCGCTGACCGAAGCCCCGCGACCTAACCCCGTCAACGGCACCCGCGCGCCGCAACTCCTCGGACTCTGCCACGCTGGGAACCCAGCAGCTTTCATGTCGGTTCCCCGGGAACCGGGCTGGCCCGTGAAGAACTCTCGTGGCAGGGGGCTCAAGATGAGGAGAACGGTGCCGTGCCCAAACTGCCGAGGGGCGATGCGCCGAACCGGCTTTGACATGAAGGACCACGGAGAGACGGTCTTCCACTACAAATGCCCGAAGTGCGGGCAAGCGGGCACCAAGACGGTAGGTGGGCCGGCCCGTCGCGTCCGCGCACGTCGTCTATCAGTCCACGATCGTCTCCAGGGGGGTACTGCGGCCGCGGCATCTTAGGACGCGACACCCGTCGCGGCGGCTGCGCCCCTCCAGGAAACGCCGTTCGTGGCCGGTTCTACGACGTTGAGCTCCCTCGCGGCACCTTCGCCCGGGCATCGGGCGATGCCGCAGAAGCTTGTCATGCCCTCGACCGGCACGCGCGTCATCTTTGGGGCGTAGGGTTTCAACAGCTTCTGGCTTGACCGTGAGCAAGCGCTTGAAGGCCTATTGGGCGAAGCGGAAGCGCGCTGCGACCAAAGGCAGGAAAAACGCCGCATAGAACAGACATCATCACACGTAGATCATCACCATGAGGCCGGCCCGTCGTCCGGGGCCGGCCTCGATGCTTCTCCCAGGGATTCAGGAAGTGAAATGAGCCATTAATCGATATCGAGCAGGACGAATTCAACCGGCAGCGGAATCTGCTGTTCCGTGGAAGTGACCCGGTCCAGGATCGTCGGCAGATGGACGCGAATCAGCGCCTGGAACTGGACGATGTCACCCGAGGTCAGCGTCTGAATCTTCGTATGAGCGACGGTTCCCGACACGGCGACCGCCGGCAGCGCAAGGGCACCAGGAACCACTTGGGCGCCTTGTAGCACATCGAGAGCAATCCGCGCACCGTCGGCGATCACCTCCGGCGGCCCGAGCACTCGGGCCCGTAGGTTCCAGTGGTTATTGCCCGTCTTGGTGCCCTGGATGCGGACATAGGGCACGCCCCGGATGGTGATCCGCTGAATCGTCAGCTTTTTGTTGAGGATCGTCACGAGTTCGGTCAGCCCATAGCCGGTGAACGACTGAGTGCCCGCGCGGATCCGTTTGATATGGCCCAAGAAGTTGAGACTCCCAATCGCCGTGATCGGGTGCAGCTCGACTTGGTGGTCCGGGTTCGAGTTGGCGAACCACGGGACCCGCGCGGCTTCGGTCTGGACCGACGTGCCGGCGGGTGGGTGCTCGAGCCAAAGACGAAAGACGCCTGACACCACGACCGCCTGGCCGTGAGTTTCCTCGAAGATCCGATCGCTCCAATACGCGAGCGATGTCCCGGCTGGCTTCTCGGAGCATGCGTTCTTGACTTCGCCGATGAAGGGCACCAGGATCTCGCGACTACGAAGCGGGACATGGAGATCACAGTCCTCCGAGATGGGATGCGCCGTAGCGCCAATATGGTCAACGACCGCGGTAATGGTAGCCGTCACTCGATCTCGTTGAGCGTTTAGCAGGGACTCGCGAAGACGGAGCTCGGCACCCAATACGAGGGTGGGGAGTAGTAGGACAAGCGAGGGGAGGCTCGCCAGAAGCAAGCGGCGGAGAATCCGCTCGTCGCAAAGCCTCGTTCCGCTAATCTCAAGATTAATGCGCCCACGACCACGAGGGCGGACACGACCATGACTACGCTTAGAATTTCGAGCACCGACCGGCCCCTCCTACTTGCGTCGGGCCACGGAACGCATACAAATGTCGCTCCGGGCAGAAATGATCTT
>QHWF01000821.1 GCA_003222455.1 Acidobacteriota bacterium | reverse complement strand
CGCCCAGTACAAACAGCACTTGAGCGAGCTCCGCCGCGCGCAGGCGCAGGAAGCCGCCGCCGATAGACCGTAGGCCACCAACCCTCCGCTTCCAGCAGCATCCGGGTAACCAGCGGCGTCAATTACCACGAAGACCACGAAGACACGAAACCCACGAAGAAGACACTTCACGGTTTTTCCGACGTTCTTCGTAGCCTCGCGCCTTCGTTCATTCATTTCGACTGACCACGAACAGAAAGAAGTCTTCTTCTTCGTGTCTTCGTGTCTTCGTGTCTTCGTGGCCTTCGTGGCCCAACAACGCGGCTGATTACCCAAGTGCAACTGAAAGCAGTCTCACAGCAACAACGTCTCGACCCGGTGCGCGTGCACCAGTTCCTCGCACGGCGACCAGGCGAACACGGTAAAGCGGCCGTCCTGTGACGCGATCAACGCGACGGCGTTGCGCTGGTCGTGCACGAACTGTGCGGCCGACAGATGGCGTGTGCCGCCCAGTGTGGCCGGGTGCTGCAACACCGGGACGCCGCCTTCGATTGGCTCGGTCACGATCACCTGTTCGACCGTATCGGCCCCTCTCCGCCGCGCGATCTTCGCGCCGAACGCAAGCAGCTCGTAATCGCTGCTGATCACGGTGGCGCCATCGACCGCAGTCAACCCGGCCACGGCTTCCACCGAGCGCTGCAGTGCGTCCTGCCAGAGGCGCCTGCGTGATTCGTCCGGCACTTCGCGGTACAGTTGGGCGAGCTCGGTGAACGCCGGAACGATGGCGTAGGGAATGGGCCGGAGGATGGACTCCCGCCATTCGTCGCTCTGTCCATCGGGTACGACGAGCAGCGATCCGCCACGGCGATGCGAGCGCATCGACACCGCCAGCTCGACGAGCACATTGACCGAGTTGATCCACGAACCGGGCGACGCAAACCCGAGCAATGACGCAATCAGCGGCGGGCAGTCCGGCAGGCTCGACGCGTTCTCGTCGATGACTTTGACCTGGTCGCCTTCGAGCACGGCGACGTTGATGAACTTTCCGCCTTCTTCGCCGCGATGGTGTTTGACCACCAGCAGACCAGGGCCCGCCACCTCGACGACGACGCAGAAAGAGGGGATGGCGCGCGTCGTCCCCCACACCGCCAATTGATCGCCTTGCCGCCAGACGCCAAGATGAATACCCGCCTGTTCGACGGCCGGCGACACCCGCACGAGCGCGTCGGGGTCGAGCGGCAAGGCACGTTCGAGCACGAGCGGATGCGGAGTCGCGTCAGGCGAGACGAAGGCGAGCGAGATGCGCGGGATGTACGCCTCTTCGCGACGCAGGCTCGCCCAGAATGCGGCGTCGATCAGCCGTTCGATCGTCAGGGCGTCGGCGACACCCGGCACGCGCGCGACACCACGGCGTTGGGCGTCCTCGGCATACCGGCGGAAATGCGCTTCGATTGTCGGCGCGACCGCGCGGGCGGCGGGATACGACGGACCAGGCATGGAACCACACGATGTTACCCGTTCCAGTCCGGCCTTTCACGTTAGACGTTGTCTCTCCTCTAGGTAGCCGGACCATCTCCTGCATCTGGACCGGCTGCGCAAGCTGTTGTAGCGTTACGCAGATGCGCGTCAGGGCGGCGGCACCCGCCGATGCGGCGGTAATCTGCGACATCTACAACCAGGGTATCGACGATCGCATCGCGACGTTCGAAACCGCTCCACGAACGGTCGCCGACGTGCGCACGTGGTTCAACAGCTCGCATCCGATCGTCGTCGTCGAGGACGCCGCCGGCAGGGTGATCGCGTTTGCCTCCACTTCCCCGTACCGATCGCGCGACTGCTATCGAGGCGTCGCGGAATTCTCCGTCTATGTCGCCCGCGACGCCCGCGGTCATGGCGCCGGCGCGGCCGCGATGCGCGCTCTGATCGATGTGGCACGCGAGGCCGGCTTCTGGAAGCTCGTCTCGCGCGTGTTCGTGGAGAACGCGCCGAGCCGCCGCCTGTGCCAGGCTGTCGGTTTTCGTGAAGTGGGCACCTACCTTCGACACGCCCAACTCGATGGCACGTGGCGCGACGTCGTCATCGTCGAACGGTTGCTCGATGATCGCTGAAGGCGGCTCCGGATCGCCGCGGCCTCTGCTCGGGCCCGAGATCGACGCGCGGCCGGCGTCACGGCCCGATCGCGTCGTGCTGGAAGGCCGCGAGGTCTGCCTGGAACCGCTGAATCCGCTGCGCCATGGCGATCTATTGTTCGAGGCGACGGCCGGCCGCGAACAGGACAGCTTGTGGACGTACATGTTCGACGGCCCGTTCGAGGACCGCGGCGCATTCGACGCCTCCATGGCGCGGATGGCGACGTCGGAGGATCCCTTCTATTTCGCAATCGTCGACCGCAGATCGGGCGGCGCCACGGGACGCGCCGCGCTGATGCGCATCGAACCGGCGCATCGGGTCATCGAGGTCGGCAGCATCGTCTACTCGCCGCGTCTGCAGCGGACACGCGGCGCCACCGAAGCGATGTACCTGCTGGCGCAGTACGTCTTCGAAGGGCTGCGGTACCGCCGGTACGAATGGAAGTGCCATGCCCTGAACGGGCCGTCACGAGCCGCGGCCCTGCGGCTCGGCTTCACCTTCGAGGGCATCTTCCGGCAACACATGATCGTCAAGGGCCGCAACCGCGACACCGCCTGGTACTCGATGATCGACTCGGAGTGGCCGGCACGAAA
>QHWF01000113.1 GCA_003222455.1 Acidobacteriota bacterium | reverse complement strand
TCGAAGAGCGATGATTTTTCTGCGGGTTCCGCGTGCTCTGCGTTGTACGTGACGCACATTTCACATCACGGCTGCCCTCTCACGTCAATCGGTGTGATCTTCTGAAACGCATCGAGCGATGCGCGCTCCGTTTTATCGGCTTTGCGCAGGGTCGGCAGGTTCGACTTGTGCAGTGCCTCGGATCGAAGGCGCCAGCTTTCGTCGCGCAAGCGCAGATATTCGTCGGCGGCCGCCACCAGCGGCTGCTGCTCGTGCGGCACGTGCTTCAACGTCTGCAGACGGGCGCGCGCGGCGCGAAGCTCCGGGCCGATACTCCGATCGATCACCTGCGCCAGCTTCTCGGCATCGATCCGCCCGTCCTTGAAGCGTTCGACTTCGGTCTGATAGGCGCCGGCCGTCCTAGCCTCGACGGCCACCACGTGCTCGATTTCCGGTTTGACGTCGGCCATCCCGCGCAGAGGCGTGGCAAAGGCGACGGCGATCGCGATGAATGCCGCGAGGCTGCTCGCCAGGACACGCATCCGCGGCTTGCGCTCGGCAACGGCTCTCGTCGTGACCGTGCCGCAGGCGAGTCCCGCCAGGAGTCCGGTGAGATACACCGGTCTGTCCGGGCCGGCGGTCACGAACGTGTATACGATGAACACCGCCGCCGCCGGCGCGAGCCGTTTCAGCGTTTTCAGCGGAATGGTCACGGTTGAGCGATGGCGGATGCTCCAGATGAACGACGCGAGCAGCAGACCGTACAGTCCGAAGATCGCCGCAGAAGCACCGGTGCCGGCGGTCACCGGATGGAGCGCCAGACTGACCAGGCTCGCGCAGACGCCTGACGCCACGTAGGTGAGCGCGAAAGCGGCTGGCCCGACGAGACGCTCCAGCACGAGACCGAGCTGGAACAACCCCGCGATGTTGACGAGAAGATGCAGCGCCCCGGCGTGGACGAACGTCGTTGCGACCAGACGCCACCATTCGCCGTTCGTCGTCCGCGGTCCGAAGTTGCCACCCCAGCGAATGAGTGTCTCTGGATCGCTCAGCGAGCCGGAGCCGACCAGCAAGCACGAGAAGACGATCGCGTAGAGCGCGACGAGCACCGGCGTCACGATTGTCCATGGTGTCCGTGCGCGAAGCGCTTCGCGGAATGGCTCCTGCGAACGGCCATCAGCCCTTCTCTGTCTAGCCTCGCGCACAGCCGCACGCACGTATCGAACCCATTGCGCGCGTTCGTCCGCCGTCGTCGCGCGGTAGGCGAAATAGAGCGCGACGCACAGAAAGAGGATCAGGACCACGTGAGGTCTACAAAAGGACAAGACGTGTGCCAAGGGAGACGAGATTTCAGGCAGTGGGATTTGGGAATCGAAGCGCAGATTCCACGTCTCCGGAACCGGGATCACGAATCCAGCACGTCCGGCCAGTTTCAGGATTCGGAGAAGAGCGACGAACACTGTAATGCCGGACTCGGCAAAGTGCCGGTGGCCCAGTCGCCTCTCGCACGTCTCATCACGAAGTCACGAAGGCTACGAAGAGACACGAAGCATGTGTTTACAAGGCTGCTTCGTGTTCATCGTGTTTCTTCGGTCTTCGTGAAAAGCCGTTACTGGCGGTACCTTCAGGATTCCTGGTCCGCCTCGCCGCAGAATCTGCTTGCCTCCTGCCTCGAAAAGGTCCTAAAAGAGCGCAGCCGGCTGCCGGGCGGCCGCCCGCAACGTCTTTGCCTGCAGGAGGGTGACACATGTGGAACCGACGAGACTTTCTTCGTCTGGGCGGCGCCGTCGGGACGGCCGCGCTGGTCGCGAAGCGCTTCAACACCATCGAACACGTCGCCGCGGCATCCGCTGCGGTTGCCGATCGCACGCCGGAGGATGTCGCCCAGGACGAGTTCTACTGGCGCGAGATTCAGGAAGCGTTCACGCTCGATCGCACGCTGACCAACCTGAATAACGGCAACAGCTGTCCGAGTCCGCGCGTGGTGCACGAAGCGGTGAAGCGGTACATGGACATGGCCAACATGCTGCCCGTGCAATACAACAACATGATCGGCCGCAACGTCGGCACCGTGCGCCGGCGCCTGGCGGCGGAGTTCGGGTGCGACGCATCGGAGCTGGCACTGACGCGGAACGCGAGCGAATCGCTGCAGATCGCGCAGAACGGCCTCGACCTGAAGCCGGGCGACGAAGTGCTGACGACCGAGCAGGACTACCCGCGCATGCTGACCACGTGGGACCAGCGCGTGCGCCGCGACCGGATCAAAGTCACGCGCATTCAGTTCCCGGTGCCGACGACGCAGGACGATTTGTACCAGCGGTTCGAAAGGGCGATCACACCGCAGACCAGGGTCCTGCACTTCTGCCACATCACGAACCTGACGGGCCAGCTGTTTCCGGTGCAGCGGCTGTCGCGGCTCGCTCGCTCCAGCGGCATGCTGACGATCGTCGACGGCGCGCACGCCCTGGCGCATTTTCCGTTCAAGCTGCGGGACCTCGAATGCGACTACTACGGCGTCAGCCTGCACAAGTGGCTGCTGGCGCCGCTCGGCAATGGGCTGCTGTACGTGCGGAAGGAGAACATCGCGAAGACATGGCCACTGCAGGCCGTTCCGGATCGGCAGGCGAACGACATCACCAAGTTCGAGGCGATTGGAACGCATCCGGAGGCGCTGCGTGCGGCGGTGGCCGAGGCGCTCGCATTCCATCAGGCGATTGGCGCCGAGCGCAAGGCGGCGCGGCTTCGCTATCTCACGCTGCGCTGGGCCAACCAGGTCAAGAGCCATCCGAAGATCAAACTGCTGTCGAACCTCGAACCCGGACAAACGTGGGGCGTTGCGATGGTGTCGATCGACGGGATCGATCCGCGGGCCCTCTCGCAGCACATGATGGACAGGTACCGGATCGTCGTGAATGCGGTGGTCGGCGGCGATCCGCCCGCGCAGGTGTTCGATTACTCGGGACTGCGCGTCACGCCGAACGTGTACACCACCCTCGAGGAAGTGGACACGTTCGCACAGGCGATGCTCGACGTCGCGAAGAATGGCTTGCCGGCGCCGACAACCGGGCGTGGCGGACGCAGCGGGATTGGGAACTGACCTGCGACGGCAGGTCTCAAGGCATGCATAGGTCCGCTCAAGGCGGACACTACTGAAGACGCGCCTGCCAAAAGCGTTCGAATCGAAACGTCGGTAGTGTCCGGCTTCAGCCGGACCGTGTCCGCCTTCCGGCGGACCTGGCAGGCGGACCGTCAGATCGTTCCGGCACCGATCAAGGAGGAACCTGTGCGATCAGGGCGCTTCGTTGTCGCGGTATTGCTCGCGGTGCTCGCCGCATCCGCTGATGCGGCTGGTCAGTCATTCCAGGGTGGCCTGCGCGGTACCATCAGGGATCCTCAGGGCGTGATCCCCGGGGCCACGGTCAGCTTGACCAATCAGGAAACCAGCGTTCCGCGCGAGACCGTCAGCAACACCGCCGGCGAGTACTCATTTCCGGGCATTCCGCCTGGCATTTACACGGTTCGCGCCGCCGTCACCGGCTTCAAGTCGTTCGAGCGCCAGGACGTGCGCATCAGCACCCAGCAGTTCCTCACGCTCGACATCGTGCTCGAAGTCGGAGCGGTCGAAGAGCGCATCACCGTGGTCGCCGAGGCGCCCCTGATCGAAACGTCGAATGCGTCCACAGGCGACGTCCTGGACAAAATGACGCTGGAAACGCTGCCGTCGATCAGCCGCATGGTCTTCCTGGTGAGCAACACCGTGCCGACGGTCACCTATACCGGCAATCCTCACATGAACCGGATGCAGGACCAGACCGAAGCGTCGCGCCTCGCGCTGGGCGGCGGCATCTCGGTGGGCAACAACTATCTGCTGGACGGGTTTCCCATCACCGACCTGCAGAATCGCGCGTCGGCGAGCCCCAGCATCGAAGCGCTGGAGGATCTCAAGGTGCAGGTGCACACCTACGACGCGGAAATGGGGCGCACGGGCGGCGGCATGTTCAATGCGACGGCGAAATCGGGCACGAACCGATTCCACGGCGCAGGATTTCTGCTCATGCGTCCCGGCGCGCTGATCGGACAGAACTTCTTCCTGAAGCTGCAGGGCCGGCCGAATGCCAGTCAATTCTGGCGCAACGCCGGCGGTGCGATTGGCGGTCCGATTCTGAAGACGAGAACGTTCTTCTGGGCGGCCGCCGAAGGGTACCGCGACGGGCTGACGCAGAATGGGAACCTGCACGTGCCGACCGTCGCCGAACGCAATGGCGACTTCTCGGCGCTGACCGATTCGAGCGGCCGCCCGACCATTATTTGCGATCCGCTCACCACCGATCCGGTCACCGGGGCGCGCCAGCCATTTCCCGGCAACCGGATTCCGGCAAACCGCATCAACCCCGTGGGCGCCAATATCGTGAAGTATCTGCCGCTGCCGAACACCGGCACTACCGCTCTGGACAACGGCAGCCCGAACTACGTCGCCGACAGCACGCCCAACAACCTGGGACAGCAGGTGAGCGGCAAGATCGATCATCACTTCAACGAGAAGGTGGCGCTGAGCGGCGTGTATCTCTACCAGTACACCGAAGAACCGGCCATCAGCTTCTTCCCCGACGCGCCATTCGCGCAGGGTGGACAGAACAATCGTCCCGTCCACGTGACCGTGGTCAACAACACCTACGTGATCAATTCGTCAACGGTGCTGACGTTGCGGTACGGCCGGAACACGTTCGACGACATCACGCCGCTGCTGTATCCATTCGACGCGCATACGCTCGGTTTCAACCGTGCGTTCGCCGATGCGATTCCCGTGCAGCGGTTTCCGGTGATCACGCCGACGGGTTACCAGGGCACGAGCTTTACCGGTCAAGGCAAGACGCATTTCTATTCGCAGGGCGCGAATGGCACGCTGACGAAACTCGCAGGCGCGCACAGCTTCAAGGTGGGCGCCGACTACCGCGTCCTCGGCGTGAAAGCCAAGACGTACGGCAATTCCGCCGGCGCGTTCACGTTCAGCGGTCAGTTCACCGGATCCAATGCCACGTCGCCCTCGAGCACCTCGCGAAACGCCATCGCGGATCTGCTGCTCGGGTATCCGTCTGCCGGATCCATTCCGATCAACCCTGAAATCGACGACTACGTCAATTACGCCAGCCTCTACGTGCAGGACGACTATCGTGTGAGCGGCCGCCTCACCCTGAACTACGGGTTACGGCTCGAGCACGAGACCGGACTGGCCGAGCGGGACAATCAGCTCGCCGTCGGCTTCGACACGACGACGGTCAATCCGCTCAACGTGACGATTCCGGCCGGCCTCGATCCCTTGCATCCGCAGGCCCGCCAGGTGAAGGGTGGACTGCTCTACGCCGGCGTCAACGGCGCGCCCACCCGTCAAGGCGATCCGCCGGCGATCAAGCCGTCGCCGCGGGCCGGCCTGGTCTTCAGATTCGACAACGACACGGTGCTGCGCGGCGGGTACGGGATGTTCTGGGCGCCGTGGAACTACAGCGCCGTCACATCGACGGGCTATTCACAGACCACGACGCTGACGCAGAACAACAACATCCCGGTCACATCGATCGATAATCCGTTTCCCGGCGGATTGCTTCAGCCCACCGGCAACTCGCTGGGTCTCGCATCGGGCGCGAGCAGCGGCGTGAGCTTCTTCGATCCGAACGGGACGGCGTCCCGGGTTCAGCAGTACTCGGTGGACCTGCAGCGCGAACTGCCCGGGAACACGAGCCTCGGCATCGGTTACGTCGGCTCGCGCGGCGATCACCTCAACTTTTACAGCGCGATCAATTTCAATCAGCTTCCGGTCGAGTACCTCGCGCTCGGACGCGCACTCACCGCGCTGGTCCCGAATCCATTCTTCGGCGTGGCGGGTGCGGGCACGCTCGCTTCGCAGGCGACCGTGCAGTTGAATTCGCTGCTGGTGCCCTACCCGCAGTACGGCTTGAACGCCGTCTCGATGACCAGCCCTGGTGCGCATTCGCTCTACCACGCGGCGGTCCTGCAACTGCGCAAGCGGGTGATCGGCGGGTGGGGCGGTAATTTCAGCTACACGTACAGCCGGCTCGAGGACAATCAGATCGGCCAGTTCGGATCGGGCAACTACCTGGCCTTCGCGGCGGCGCCCGGCATCGTCGACAACTACAACTACGTTCCCGGGTCGGGGAACTTCAACCCCGATGTCGACTATGGACCCAGTCTCAATGACATGCCGCACAAGATCGTCATCGCGCCGATTGTCGATCTGCCATTCGGGCCGGGGCGGGCCTTTGCCAGGCAGGGATGGCTGTCCCACATGGCCGGTGGGTGGACGGTTGCCATCGTCGCGATGGTGCAGAGCGGATTCCCGATTCCGGTGACGCAGACACCGAACACGACGAACCTGAACGGCGCGGGACAGCGGCCGAATCTCACCCCAGGCGTCGATCCGCTGATGGCCGGCGACGTCACGGACCGTTTGCGCAACAATCCCGCGGACAATTTGTACCTCAACCCGGCGGCGTTCTCCCTCGCGCCCGCGTTCACGCTCGGAAATGCACCGTTCATTCTGCAGGGCGTCCGGTCGCCGGCGCGCAAGAGCGTCGATCTGGCGATCAACAAGGATGTGCCGACCACGCGCACGACCAAGGCGACGCTCCGCCTCGAAGTGATCAACGTGTTCAACACACCCTGGTACACGCGCATGGCCAGCGCCAGCGTCGGCAACGCGAACTTCGGTCAGGTGACGACGCAGGCGAACTATTCGCGGTTCGCGCAGATCACGGTTCGGTTCGCGTGGTGAGAGCTCCAAAAGCCACGATGCGCGTCCCTGTTGTCACAACGGTCACGCCAATAGGACGGAACCGCTTGTAGGACTCCTCGAACCGATAGCACGCCCGTCGCCGAGTTGGGACGCGACGTAATTGGAAGTGATCGGTAAATCTTGACTTCCAATAATATTGGAAATACAATCGTGTCTATGGGAAAAATGACGGCAGCAATCAGGGTCGCAGACGAGGTGTGGATTGCGGCTGCCCTCCTGCACCGGGAACATCCGCAGGCGATGGACTTCAGCTTGAAGGAGATTGAGGCACGTCTCGAGCGCGAGGTTTTGACGGACAGGCGCCCGGGTGTATACCCACACCTGGCGGTCCACTGCGTCGCGAATCGTCCGCCAAACGGGGGGCGCTACCGCATGCTGTTCGAGACCGCGCCGTCTCGCAGACGGCTGTTTCGCCCGGGTGACCCCTACCATCCCAGGCGCGAACGGGGAAAAATCGTACCGCAACGCACCGAGATCCCGGCCAAGTACCATCCGTTGCTGGACTGGTACGAGCGGGACTGGGCGCCCGCATCTCCAGCGGATCCTCTGCTTGCGTTGGCCGCCCGGCATCGCGATCTCTGGAAAACGGTGGACCCCGACGACTACGTCCGGGAACTCCGCCAGGGTTTTGAGTGACACGGGTCTTCTGGGATACCAACGTCTTCGTGTACCTCTTCGAAGGCGGCGCATTTGCGGCGCGTGTGAGGGAGGTTCGGGCGCGGATGCTCAGCCGCGGAGACCAGTTGCTCACCTCGGCGCTGACTCTCGGCGAGTTGCTGGTCAAACCTCGAGAGAAGGGCGAAGCGGCGGTTCGCGATCACGAAACGACCATTCGGCAAATCGCCACGATTCTTCCCTTTGATGCGGCCAGCGCGCCGCGTTATGCGGCGATTCGCGCCGACCGCACCATCAAGGCCCCCGACGCGATCCAACTCGCGTGTGCCGCGACGGCTGGCGTTGATCTGTTCATCACCAACGACGACCGTCTCTCGAGGAAGCACATGCCGGATGTGAAGTTCATCACGTCGCTCGAACGCGCGTATCTCTAGCTACCCAAAGCAGTGATCGTTATGGCGGGGTTTGACGAGTACACGATCCTCGCGAAGCCCACGTTCCCCCCTCCACCGGCGGCACAACCCATCGCGCCGGGGATGTCGATATGCGATCGCCGTGAGGACGCCGTCCGCCGTCAGCGGCTCGAGCACGAGACCGGACTGGCCGAGCGAGACAATCAGCTCGCCGTCGGCTCCGTGCCTCTGTTTCTCCGTGTTTACCGTTATCTCGCTTGCCGCAACTCACTGCCCGGTAAGATCGTCCAATCACCGATGTGAGGCATGAAAAACATGGACGGAACAGGAGAGTTGCGGCACGCCACGCGACGGCTGGTGCGGAGTCCGGCGTTCACGCTCGCCTCGGTGTTGACACTGGCGTTGGCAATCGGGGCGAACGCGTCGATCTTCGCGGTCGTCCAACGCGTCGTGCTGAACCCGCTCCCGTATCCGGAGTCCGACCGGTTGATCGAACTCGATCACGGAGCCCTCGGCTTGAACCTGCCATCGGGCATCGGGATGACGCTCGGTCTCTACTATCACTATTCGGATCGCGCGCGCACGCTCGATGGCGTCGCCCTCTACCGTATCGACGATCTGACGCTCGCAGGAGACTTGGAACCCGAGCGGATCAGGGTCTCGCGCGCGACGACCACGCTGGCGCCGGTGATGCGGGTGTGGCCGGCGTTGGGTCGCTGGTTCGCGGAAGCGGACGGCGTGCCGGGCGCCCCACAGGTGGGTGTCCTGTCGCATGCCCTCTGGATGCGCCGGTATGGCGGCAATCCGGCCGTCATCGGCCGGCCGGTGATGCTCGAAGGCGTGCCGACCGACATCGTCGGCGTCATGCCCGCGTCGTTTGCATTTCCGGATCCGCGCGTCGATGCGTGGATTGTCGAGCAGGTCACGCGCGCGACCGGTTTCGGATTATGGAACTATCACGGCGTGGCGCGGTTGCGCGACCGTGCGACGCTTGCTAACGCACGCGCCGAGCTGACGGGGTTGATCGCGGATCTGCCGCGTGCATATGCGCACGATCCGCAAGCGTTGGGGAACACGGAAACCAGGCTCGTCGCGATTGCGACGCCGTTGAAGGAGGCGATCATCGGCGGCGTTGCGCGGACGCTCTGGATCCTGCTGGCCTCGGCGGGCCTGGTGCTGCTGGTGGCCTGCGCGAACGTCGCCAACCTGTTTCTGGTCCGCGCCGATTCACGACAGCGCGAAGTCGCGGTTCGCCGGGCCCTTGGTGCGGGCGGTCTCGGCATCGCGCGCTACTTCCTCACCGAAAGCCTCTTGCTCTCGATTGCGGGCGGTGCGGGCGGCGTGGCCCTGGCCGCGGGGGCCGTGCGGCTGCTCGTGCGCTTCGGACCCGCGAGCCTGCCGCGGCTGCACGAAGTTCATCTGGATGGCACCGCCCTGGTGTTCACGTGCGTGCTCAGCGTCCTGGCCGCGGTGACGCTCGGGGCGATGCCATTGTGGCCCGGCACCGGGCTGGCCGCCTCGCTGCACGACATGGGGCGCGGCAACACGGCGAGCAAAGGCCGTCACACCTTCCGTCACGTGCTGATGGGGGCCCAGATTGCGCTGGCGCTGGTGCTGCTCGTGTCGTCGGGCCTCATGGTCCGCAGCTTCCAGAACCTGCGCTCGGTGGATTCCGGCTTCGTCGCCACGTCGGCGCTCACCTTCAGTGTCGGGTTGCCGGAACGCGATTACCGCACGCTGGCGGCGGCCGTCACCGCCCATCACGGCCTCATCGATCGGTTGTCGTCGCTGCCGGGCGTGACGGCTGTGTCCGCATCTACGTGTCTGCCGCTCGCCGGCGGATGTTCGGGCAATACGCTGCGCGTGCGCGGCCGAACGTATCCGGCAGGCACAGTCCCGCCCATCGCGTTGTTCCGGGCGGTCGCCGGCGGCTACTTCGAAGCGATGGGGATGCGCCTGCATCGCGGCCGCGGCATCAATCGCGGCGACGTCGAGCGGAACGAGCCGATCGTCGTCATCAACCAGGCGCTCGCCGATCGATTCTTTCCTGGTCAGGATGCGATCGGCGAGCACGTCGCCTCGAACCGCCGGGGAGACCTGACGTGGCTGACCATCGTGGGCATCGTCTCGGACACCCCGATACGCACACTCGCCGAGAGGCCCACGCCGCAGCTGTACATGCCGATGTCAATTGCCGCCGGGCCCGGGATTCCCAAATCCGCGCTCGTCGGTCCCGACATCTCGGCGATGAGCTATGTCGTGCGTTCCAGGACCGCGCCGCTCGCATTGCTTTCGCCGGTGCGACGCGCCATCGATATGATCGACAGGAACCTGGCGCTTGCGCAGGTGCGCACCTTACAGGACACACTGGACCGTGC
>QHWF01000838.1 GCA_003222455.1 Acidobacteriota bacterium | reverse complement strand
GCAGCACGACCTCGCTGTTGAGCGCGGGCTGCTGGCCTTCCTGCGTGGCCTGCATCGCGAGGACGACGCCGATCGGCTCATGCAGCGCCGTGTGGTAGTAGTGCAGCGAGCGGCCCCACCACGCGGGCGTCATCTCGCGCTCGACCCACAGGTCCGTCGGCTCGGCCACGTGGGAATCCGCGGAGATCAACTTGTAGGTCGTCATCGCGACCTCCTTCAGCGCCGTGGCTGCCGCTGAGAGATACACGCGGGGCGGCCGGAGCCGCCCCGCGTCCTGCTGGCGACGATTCGCCTCAGTTGCTGCGGAACAGATCTTGAGGAATGCCCGCCGCGGCGAAGATATAGTCGCGCGACGCCTCGAGCTGCTGGCGCAGATGCGGCAGATCGACGTCGAGCAGCTTTCCCTTCCACTTGCGCACCTTGCCCGCCACGATCACGGTCTCGACGTTGGTGCGGTCCATCAGCGAGACGACCGCCCCCGGCACCTGGTTGAGCGGCGCCACGTTGATCGCGGTCGCGTCGAGGATGATGATGTCGGCCTCCTTGCCCGGCGTGAGCGAGCCGGTCTTGCGATCGAGCCGCAGGCCTTTCGCGCCGTTGACGGTGGCGTAGCGCAGCACGTCGCGTGTGGTGAGCGGGTTCGGCACGCCGGGCGGCTGCGCCGGCCACCAGTTGCCGCTTGCAAATCCCGTATCGAGGATCATCTGGTTCACGAGCGCGCGCTGCACATTCATGGTCGCGCGCATCTGGTAGAAGAAGTCCGCCAGCAGCGTGACCTCCACGTCCGAGCTCAGGGATGGCTCGATGTTCAGGCTTTCCATCTTGAGGACGGGCGGCATGCCGTGCCGCATGTTCATTTCGATCGGGACGGCGAGCGAGACCTGCGCGCCGAGGTCTTTGACCTTCTGCCACGCCGCGTCGGACATCCCGGTCATGTGAACGAACAGGTTGTCGGATCCGATCCCGAGCGTACCGCTGTCGCCGCCCTGGCCCTGGGCGAGCGCGTCGAAGGTCGGGCGCATACCGAACGGAGAGAGGATATGTGCCGCCACCTGAAGGCCGAGCTGCCGTCCGATCTGCCAGGCTCTTTCGTAGCCCGTAAGGTAGATCTCGCCGCCCATGATCATGGTGACGAGCTGGTCGCTCGAGGAAAACCACTGCTTCTTGATGCGGAACGCGTCCTCCGGATACTTATAGTCGGGGCCGTGAGTGAGCCCCGCGCCCTCGAAATAGCCGAAGGCGGCGCGGCGGCCCGTATCCATCAGGGCCTGGATGGCGGCGTCGGAGTGCGCAGGCGAGTGATGGATCTGCGAGATGTCGTGCACGGTCGTAACGCCGTCATCGAGCTGGCTGAGCCCACCGAACAGCTCGTTGATGTACACGTCCTGCGGCCGGTACACGGGGGCGAAGGTGAGGAGAATGTACTGGTAGTAATTGATGTCCCCGCCCGGCGTGCCGGGCAACAGCAGCCCGTCGGCGAGAAAGCTACGCAGCGCCGTCTCGAACTGGTGATGGTGCGTATCGATGAAGCCGGGCATGACGATGCGGCCGCTGGCGTCGATCACGTCGGCGCTGCCTGCGCTCAGGTTCGGCCCGACCTTGAGGATCTTCTTGCCCTCGACCAGCACGTCGGCCTGAGGGAAGTCGCCCACGTTCGGGTCCAGCGACATCACGGAACCGCCGCGAATGACGTAGCGCCGCCCAGGCCGGCCGCTGTCCGCGGGCGGGTCCCCGACGGCCGCCGCGGCAGGGCGCGCCGCGAACAGATTGAGACTCGCAGCGGCGACCCCGGTCGCCGCCGTCGCCTTCAAGAAATCGCGCCGCGAACCGGAATGACTCTGCGGAATTCCTTCATCGCACAGTTTGCACACTGGTTTCTCCTCCTCGTTGAGTCATTCCGAGTGAGAGCACTTGCCGCCCTGACGCTTCAGCGAGTGGCACCTTGCCGCCCGCGCCGGCCTTCCCAGGTACAGCGCGGACAACTGGCCTGTCAAGGGGGTCTGGCGGTCCTACACAATCGGCGAAATAGACTTCACCCAGGAATTACGCAGGAAGTTATACACGCGCTGCAGAGCTCGTTCGCGAGCAGCTCCGCGAGTACTCGCTGGGCTTCAGCTGGATTTTGAAGCCGGCGGCGTAGCGCCCCCGCTCGAAGGTGCGGCAGCGCTCGACCTCGTGCGGGAGGACCGTGGCCCGCATGTAACGATCACCGAAATCCCACTGGCTCTCCCGCCCATCCCAGTGATGGAGTGCAGACTGAGCCCCGGCCCGATCGACACGCCGATGCTGCGCGTCTTGGTCGCGCGACCCGATCAGAAGTCGACGATCGGCCTCGATCCCGAGGAGCTCGTGCAGAAGCGGGCGCACGGCTCGGTGCCGCTCGGCCGCACCGGCAAGCCCGAAGAGATCGCGAACGCCGCGCTGTTTCTGTTGTCAGACGAGGCGTCGTTCGTCACCGGCGCCGCGCTGCCGGTCGATGGCGGAGTGACGGCGGCGTAACCGTCTCGATGCTCTGCTGAGGCGCCGCCGCAGCCCTTGTCGGGAAAGCTTACGCTTCTCTAACGCCTCAGGGCCCGGCGGTGTCGTGCCGGCGCAGCCTCGTCGTCCAACCGTTCGGGGATTGACGGTGCGTCAGTCGGCTCGCAGCGGAGTGATGCCGGCACCAGCGATGAAACCGTCGCCCGAGTTTACGGTTTCCAGCCTCACCGAAGAACGATCTGCGAACAACCCCGCATTACTTCGACGATTTTACGTTTGGCCCGAAGGCTGCTGGTCACGACGGTATCTCTACTCGTGGGGGGGCCCATGCGTCGACTGACACTCGCTCTCATCCTTTTGGGCTTGGCAAGCACCCCGGTATCAGCGGCGGTCGTCACGATCCCTCAGACCGCGCTGGTCCCATCTACGACTTACTACACAGACGTGATCGGGGGCGGCATAGGCCCGGTCGCCGTTATGACCGGCGGCGGTAATGCGGCCAACGTCGGGGTTGCGTCGGGGCGTAACGATGATGGATTCATGGGCCCCGTTACGCTCGGCTTCAGCCTCGCTTTCTTCGGCAACACCTACACGCAATTCTTCGCCAACAACAACGGAAACATCAGTTTCAATGCCGGTATCGCGGCCTTCACGCCGACGGGGCCGACGGGCGCGACGGTGCCGATCATCTCTCCGTTCTTTGCCGATGTGGACACTCGGAATGAGGCCAGCGGAGTCATGCACATCCGCAAGGACATCTCGAACGAGCTCATCGTGACCTGGGACGCCGTGGGGTATTTCGGCTCGCATGCGGACAAGCTCAACAGCTTCCAGCTGGTCGTCCGAGGCCCGGGCTTTTCCATCCCCAGCGGCGAGGGAGCGATCGGGTTCTTCTACAAGGGCATGCAATGGGAAACCGGCGACCAAAGTGGCGGTATCGGAGGATTCGGCGGTACTCAGGCGGCTGTCGGCTTCGGCGACGGGTCGGGCAACGGAAAAGTGCTGCAAGGCTCGATCGCGAGCGGCATCTCCGGCGTCGTCAACAACCACCACATCTGGTTCGACGTGGCCCTCCAGGCGATCCCGCCGCCATCGCAGGGGCCGGTGCCGGAACCTGCGTCGCTTCTGCTCCTCGGATCCGGACTGGTCGCAGTCGGCTTGACCCGCTTGCGCCGGCGCGCGTAGTACTTTTGCTCGGGCCCCCGGGCGTCGAGTTGACCTCGACGCCCGGGGCCAAGCCTCGGCCGCTCTCCTACGGCGACGACTGACTCTTCGGCACCGTCACCGTCACGCTCCGAGTCGTCTTGTTCCCGCTGTGGTCTTCGGCCTCGTACGTGATCGTGTAGACGCGACCGCTTCCTCCGCCACTCCGCTCGGCCCGCAGCTCGAACTGCCGGTCGTCGGTGCCGAACGCGGCGCCCCGGACATCGGGCGACGTGTTACCGGATCCTTTCGCGTCCGGCGTCTCGTTGCTGGTGATCGACACCAGGCGGATCGCCGGATTGGTGTCGCACACGTCCGTCGACGTGACGGCAATCGTCACGGGCACGAACTTGTGATTCGGCGGCCAGAGCACCGACGGCGTAGCGGACAGCGTGAGCGCGGGCGGAGTCGTGTCCTTTACCGCGGTCGAGACGCTGGCGGCGTTATTAGCGGGCTGGGGATCGGGCCCCGCAAACTGTGAGGCATTGTCGACGCGCGCCCGGTTCACGATCGGCGTGGGCAACCCGCCCTGACAGCTCGCTGTCGTCGTCACCAAAAGCG
>QHWF01000837.1 GCA_003222455.1 Acidobacteriota bacterium | reverse complement strand
ATATTCTGGTTGCGAGCGTCGCGGTAATCTCGTCGTTCAGGAAGCCTTCCGCTTTGGCTTCTCCTCCATGAGCGCCATCGGGTTCTTGTCGGGGTCGTGAAAGAACGCCATCCATAGGTCGTAGTCGGCCGCTTCGTGCACGCGGTGCGGCTTGTCCACGAATTTGACGCCGCGCTGCACGAGCGTGCGATGCTGCTGCTCGATGTCCTTTACGCGAAAATAGAGAAACGAGCCGGGGTGATCCTGCTCGACATTCTCGGGCGGCGACAGCATGAGCCGCACCGGGCCGACCTGGAAGAACGCCAGTGACGGCGGCGCCTGAAACAAGAGCGGCAGGCCCAGGGTGTCGCGGTGGAACTTCACGGCGCGATCGAGGTCGTGGACGACGTTGGTGATCTGGGCGAGCTCCATTGCTCCTCCGCGGGAAAGTAGTTAGCTTTAGCTAAGTAATTATGGAAACACGCTCTCGTCAAGCCCCAGCGCGGGCCGTCGCGGACCGGGTGCACTCCGCGGCGATCCACCTGCTGCGGCGGCTCCGGGTCGAGGACAAGGCCATGGGCCTAACCGCCCCGCGGGCATCGGTATTGTCGGTGCTCGTGTTCAGGGGACCCGTGACCATGAGCGCCCTTGCGGAAGCAGAACAGGTGCGGCCGCCCACCATCACCCGCCTCGTGGATGGATTGGAGCGGCGCGGCCTCCTGCGGCGAGTCGGCGATCGCGACGACGGCCGAGTCCAGTTGGTCGAAGCGACGCCAGCGGGGAAGCGACTGCTGCAGAAGGGGCGCGCGCGTCGCGTCGAGCGATTCGCGCGGGGCGTCGCGAGGTTGTCAACGGACGATCAGCGCGTGCTGGCTCGCGCCGCGGACTTGATGGAAAAGGCCCTTTTGGTGACTTTTGACGGCCTGGCGCCGTAGCCAAGTGTAAGGCAATCGCGTCCCTTCGTGAGGAATAGGAACGCTGGCGTCAGGAGTTCACGAGCACTTTTAGGTCCGTAGCTTAGCTGGTTGAGCACCGGCCTCCAAACTCGGCCCCGCTGCGGGGCCGATGTTTTTTTGGCAATTCTGAGCACGAGAGGATGGCATTGAGACACACTGGCAACTTTGGACCGGCAAAGTAACGGCAAAGTGGAACCGAGAACGTTCAGCTAAATTTGAGGCAGCATCTCGAGTGCGGGAACCCGCGACCCCCTGAACCCCATGCCGTCGATTTGTCGGGGGAGTTACGACAACGAGTAGCAACTACGCGATGTTCTGGGCATCGGTGTCGTAACAGCAAGTTTGAAGATCAACCGAAAGTCGTGACAAACTCACAACAGAACTCACAACATGGGACGCCGCCAGCGCACCGACCACTGGTACGCCGGCGGTGACACTGCGAGCTGGCGGGCACGTCACTTCAGGTCGATTTGCCGCGACTGGAGAGCGGAGTCAAAGAAGGCAGAAATGACAATCAGCTGATCGCCGTCCCACGTGGTGGTCTGGCCGAACTCGACGTCGAACGCCTTTCCCGTCGGCGGGATCCGGGTACCATCGGGCAGGGTCATCTCTCCGGTGAATGTTCCCGTCGCGCGGGTGACAACAGTAATCCCGTCACCGGCGCCAAATTGGATCGGATGTGGGGTGTGAACGTGAATGTCTGGGAACATACGTACCAATTGTTTCATTGCGGCGCTGTGTGCCGTGAGCTTCCGCGAATAAGTCGATAGCGGCCGTCTTTCAACTTCGGATCATCGCGCCCCTACCGTCAGTCGCGGCCGGAAGGACCGCACGTAGGCAGGCTATTGGCTGCCGTGATCCCCCAAGGCACACATGTACCCAATCGGTACTTCGCGCGCCAACCAATCTCGTCCTCCAGCATGTCCGTGTCGCCGATGCGCGTGAGCGGCACGACGCGCCAACAATAGACCGAGCTCCCCATGCGGGTCGTCTCTTCGGGACACGTACCGGGGCCCTGAGATGTGTAGTGAAATAGTGCCCACGAGGCCAGATCGCGTGATACGCGCACAAGTCGCTCCGGACCCATGAAGTACATGTCGTTCCCGCGAATCCCGATGAGATATGCAAGCTGCACCGCAGCGAAGCCGATCGCCGTAACCTTCGAGGGATCTGGCACGGCGACGACCCTCGGCACGCGACGTAATACCCCGCACCAGTCCGAGCCCGACAATCGCCCGCTCCGCGAACACAGCCGATCGACCTGCTGACCACAACAGGCGGTGTAGCTCTTGATCGCGTTCGTGCCAATCCGCGCGTTTATGTCATCCAGGTTCTTCAGCCGGCGATACTCGTTCTCCAACGGCGGTGCGAGGATCGCCCCGGCGTCTAGCAGCGCGGTAACCAGCTGCTGCTTCTCCGAGCGCTCGAACATCGTCGCTGCCGCGACGTACTCGAGAGGATGCAGAAACAGCGGGTCCCCCGAATATCCGAGGTCCAGCGGCTCATATGGATGCGGCCAAGCGCCACGCTTAAGCACCAGCAGCGCCGCGTCCACGTTCCCACCCAGGATCGCGGCCCTCAACAGATTGGTGGACTCCTTCTCCGACGTGAACTCGAAATCGGGACTGAGGCCGAGGCTGATTAGCGAGTCGAGCCAGTTCAGCCCGTACCGTCGCTCCTGCGTCGCTTTCAGAAAGCGCTCGATGGCGGACGATTCGTTCCCCGCTGGCGCCCAACGCATTCCTTCTTCTACAGATGCGCCGTCGGGATGCAAGTCGATGATCCGCCGCAACCCACTCGTGTCGAGCGTCGTAAGCGCCTGCCCGATGTCGGCCGGCGACACAGTCTGGCGCGCCTCCTCGCGGAAGAACGTGCGCACCATGTCGGTCAAGTGGTCGTTCCGGAGCACGATCCCCAGGCCACTCGCGGACTCAACGCGCAGCAGGAGACCGGCAGGCGATCCACCCATGCGTAGCATGCTCCCGCTCAGCCCGCGGAAGAACGCATCATTCGACGCGACCGCCTTGATCACGATGAACTGGGGATCGTACGAGACGATTTTCACGAACCGCCGCTGGAGGCTACCGTCCTCATTGCGACTCTCCAGCGAGCCGTCGACCACCGTGTTAAGGCGGTCCATCAGTCGCGGAGCGGCATCCCACTGCTCCGAGCACGGCAGGCCTGACGCGCGATCGACTCTCAGCAGCGCGAGGTCGCCAGGATAGACAGTCTCCACGCTCGCGCGACCAAGCCGCCGCAGTTCGGCGACGACCTGGATCGAGTCGGCGCCCTCCACGACGTGCGCGGGTGCCAGAATGAAGCAGTCGTCACCGCGCGACCGAAGCACGCCCTGCCCGACCTCGGCGCCGGCCTTCAAGAAGACCTGGGCGGTAGTCACGCTCGGAGCGAGCGAAAGGAGTGCAACGGCGAGGGCAAGGCGCATGGCGTAAACGATATCCCTCAGAGCCACGCGCGTCGATGCCGTCGCCTCTGACGCAGGAGGCCGGCGTTCCGTACCTTTGAGGCTTCACGTCCCAGATGTGGTCCGAGTTCGACGAGGCCTATTGTTGAGGACATATTGATGCGAATGCGTCCTGTATTGCTGGCCCTTTCCTGTGCCGCTTTCGCGTTGGTATTCCGCGCGAGCGCCAGCGCTCAGGCCCCCCGCCCTACGATCAGCGTCAAGTCTGAGGGCGCGAAGGAGACGTTTGTCCGAGAGGTGAACTCCTTCGGGTCGACACGCGTGGGTGTCATGAGCGGAGATCCAACGGCGTCACTCTCTCCCGGCCGGGACTCGCTGCGCCTTTTCCTTCGATTCCCGACCAAGCTGGCCACGGGTAACCTTTGCGTGCGCGTCGTGTCGGTCGACGGAACGTACGAAGCGCAGCTCACCGTTCCGCGCGCGGACCTACCGACCCAGTCCGGCCTGACGACCGTTGTCTTCCCGAGCAAGTACACGAAGGAGCTTGCGGGCCGGCGCGCTGCGGACCTCGCCATCGAGGCCATGGTCGCCGAGCAGTGCGAGCAGCGCAACGGACTGGTGCTCGTCGCTGGCTGGCAGGAGCCGATCAGCGACCGGGACTTCTACGTACTCGTGAACTCCGGCGACCGGGGCGGTTCCGGTATCCTGACGACCGTGGTCGCGCGATTCGCCGGCGATTCGATTGTCCGCTTCAACTGCGAGGACGTGGAGTCCCCGCGGGCGCTCAGCTTCGATAAACGTTGTCACGTGACTCTCCCGGCGGGGGCCCCGCCAACGAAGCTCGAGATCCAGCGACGGCGCCTGGGCAACGTCATGCCGTCGACGTCGGTTCCGATCCAGTGGCCGTGAGCTGGGCCAAGCGGGCCCGGAATCTCAAGACATGGCCATATCCGATACGCTATGTCTTCGTCGCGACGATTCTCGGCACGCTCCTCGGTGTCCTCGGCCATCGCGCGCTGCGGAAGCCCGTGCTGGTTCTCGTGCGTGCCCGCACCGAGACGGCAAGCATCACATTGGGGAATACTAGTTCCTACAAGGTGTGGTTCGTGCGCAATGCCGACGTCATCATCGACACGGCGAAGAAGTGGAAGTTCACGGGCGAGGTAACGCCGTCGGACGGCGCGCATGTCGGCTTCGAGCGGCTCGGCAACGACACACTGCACATCGTCGTCACCGCGAGCGGGACGGCCTCGCCCGGCCGCCTGTTCGACCCCGGAAAGGATACGGAATTCGTCGCCAAGAGCTCGATCCAGATCGCGATGCGCAAAGAGGATGCGATCAATCTCGTGTTTCCCTACTCTGGCCGGGCCCGAATCGGCGGGCTGGTGGGGTCGCAAACGCGCGCCGGATCACCCCTGCTGCTCGATGGAAAAGT
>QHWF01000836.1 GCA_003222455.1 Acidobacteriota bacterium | reverse complement strand
GGTGTACTATAAAAACATCCGGATCAAGCCGCTGGATTGACCTGGCCTGGATCGAGTGCCAGCGGGACGGCGCCGACGATTCCGCCAGAGGTGCGGAAGCTCTTTTCTGGCATACGATGTGCGTGAGCCGCACCACTGGTAAGGTTCAGTGGCGGCGATCCGTCCGCGCTGCCAGACGCGAAGCCAGAACGCCCTAAATGACCGCGCGGCGCCCACCGCGGTGACCGATGGAAAGGCGCTGATTTCGGCCTGCTCGCTTATGATTTCGAAGGTAAACAGCGATGGCAGTTGCCGCTGAGACCATTTAACAGTCAACACGGGTTGGTTGCATCACCCGTCTATGCCGACGGAAGAGTGATCCTCGTCTGCGATCAGGACACGGACGCATACGTCATGGCGGTGGCTGCCGATAGCGGCAAGATCGCTTGCAAAGCGCCACGCCACGTAATCAACGGGTACTCCACGCCGTCCATTTACCGTCCGGCCCGCGGCCCCGTACAAGTCATCGCACCCGGCTCCTACCAGCTCACCGCGTATTCCGTCGTGGACGGCACACTGCTGTGGTTTGTTGGGGGTCTCACCTGCCAGCCCAAATCGGCGCCGACAATTGCCGGGGATATTGCGTATTTCAATGGTTGGACTTCCGGGAACGACGCGGGCGAGCAGGTCGAATTGCCCACGTTCGCCGAGGTGATCGCCGCAGCCGATGCCAGTCATGACGGGAAACTCGCTCAGATCGAGCTTCCAAGGCCCTGGCAGCCCACGGGAACCTGGCGCGCGATCGACCTGGATCGGGATAGTTTTCTGAACGAGCGGGAATGGACGTTCTTCCGCACTCGCCGCGCCTCGCGCAACGGTTTATTAGCTGTGAAGCTCGGAGGCAGCGGCGACGTGACGGAGACGCACGTACTCTGGCGATTCGAAAAGTCGCTGCCCGACGTACCGTCGCCCCTGGTTTACAGGGACGTGGTTTTTCTCGTCCGAAGCGGCGGAATCGCGACCACTCTGGACGCTCGGACCGGCAAGGTACTCAAGCAGGGGCGTTTGACGGGTGCTCTCGAGGACTACTACGCCTCACCCGTCGGCGCTGACGGCAAGGGCCGTCTCAATGACGTTTTGGAACCCATGGTCCCGTAGAGCACGGCGCAGCCGGACCACTGTTTCGCGGAACCATCATAGCCGCGCCCGTCAGCGTCAGGGCGCGTTGCCATATCACCTTAATATGAAGGCCTGCAGGGTGATTGGTCGCGCTGCGACGCGAGTGGAGCAGTGGAGAGAGGTTCAATGCCACTTTTCGTCGAAGAAGCCGGCGTCCTTCACGTTGCCAGGGTAGCGCCCGTTGGCGGGCGTCGTGACGTCGATGACGGCCCAGTCGGGAAGCTTGGAGATCTGTCGGGCGTTGTTCAGATAGTCGTACTCGCGGAAGGTGAAGCCGCTGTTGAGAACGACATAGCGGTTGATGTTCAAGGGATTGGGGTAGATCAAAATCGGGTAATGTGTGGTGGCGTCATACTGCTTGCCCTTGATCGCGAGCCGCGGGCCGCTCCATTCGAGCGGAAGCTTGCTGACCAACCTGCCCATCACGCTGTTCGAGGCCGGGTCGCCCCAGAGAATGAGACTGTGGTTGGCGATATCTTCGTCGGTGACCTCGCTGTCCTTTTTGACGCGGGCTTCGCCTCGGAATTGGCGGCGCCATTCGCGAATTGCGCGCTGGGTTTCCTCGGCGATGCGTTTTCCGGCGTCGCCGGACGGAGCTTTGCCGGGAAGCACGAACAGGAACGAGCTCATGAACGCATCGTCAATCGGGCCCTGCAGGCCGTGGCGCTTGACGAGGCCGGTGGGGCGTGCAATAGCGATAGCCCATTTGCCGTTCGTTCTTGCCAAGTGTAGGCGCCAGGAGCGGTCGCTCGCCGGACCTGTGGCTTCGAGTTTCGCGCCGTCGATCTCGATCATAGCTTTGCCGACGAGCTCGACCGGCGCGCCACCTGGATCGTAATCGATCGTGAGCGACGAGACATTCGAAGTGGAGATGCGCAGCGACCCTTGATTGTGAACGGTCGCTTCGACCTGCGCCTTTTCCCAATGCTTCTCCAGGCCATCCACGACGATCCACTTTGACCGGTTGTAGCGCAGAGTATAGGTGACGAATTTGACACGGCGCGGGAAGGGATCGCGCCCGAGGGCCGCGATGGCATCGAGGCGGCGATCGATCTCGATCTTCGAAGCCGGGTGATAGCGGTGCGGCGTCTCGGGCCCGATGATGTGAGTCATCGGGATGCCTTCTTTCTCGAGGTACTTCGACATGAGGTCGGCGGCTTGTTTCTGGCCGTCGATCTCGCCGCTATAGGCCACGAGCGGCAAATTCGTAAAGTTTGCCGCGTAGACCGTGGCGTCGTACATGCGCCAGAGTGTCTGCTCCCATTCCGGAGGCGGTGTCTTCTCGCGCGAGAGCTGGAGGAATTCGGCCGACTCGCTGAAGCCGGCGCCCGGCGCCGCGGCGGCCCACGTGCCGGGGTAGTGGGCTGCGATATGCCAAACGGCGGCACCACCCATGCTGAAGCCGCGCGCGAGCAGGCGATTGTCGTCAACGGGATACTGCCTGCGGACGGCAGCCAGGGCTTCAAACAGATCCATCTCGCCCGCGAACTTGTTGGCGTTGCAGTAGCGGCCGTAGAGGTGAAGAACGATCGTGTCGCGTGGGGTGAACTGACCGGGTTGCGCCATGCGCTCGCTGAGGAAATTCACCTCGCTCAGCTTTTCGGCGCGCCCGTGAAACCA
>QHWF01000835.1 GCA_003222455.1 Acidobacteriota bacterium | reverse complement strand
CCGATCAGTCCCGGTACAACATTGAAACCGGCAAGCTGGACTCGACATCCCTGCGTCTTTCGTACAACCCGGCAAAGAGTTGGGCGCTTCAAGTCAGTCGTGCCCACATCAAAAGTCCCGAGCAGCTGCATGCCGATGACGATGTCGATCGCACGACGGCCTCCGTCATTTACAACCGCGCCTTCGGCGCAAGCAACTGGCAGACCACCCTGGCCTGGGGACGAAATGCGGCAAGCCACGGTACGGCTACGAATGCGTATCTGCTGGAGTCCGCTATCAGGACGTCGAAAACCCACACCTTCTTTGGCCGGGCAGAACGCGCTGACAAGAACGAGCTGTTCCTGCCGGGAACCGCCCTGGCGCAGGAGACGTTTCGCGTCGGCAAACTCAGCCTGGGTTACCTATACGACTTCCCGAGTGACAGCCACTTCAAGTTCGGCATCGGCGGACTCGTCAGCAGATTTTCTTTGCCTAGCGAGCTTCAGTCGACCTATGGCAGCAGTCCGACCTCATACATGCTCTTCGGCCGTGTGAAAATAAAGTGACAATCCGCTTGTCACCTGCGCGAAAGGGTGGCGCTGAAATCGATCTTCACCTCGGCGCCGAGCCAGCGGGTGTCCGACCACTCGCCGGTGCCGATGCCGTAGTCCAGCCGGTCGAGCGTGAACGAACCGGACACGAGGGGCTTGCCGCCGCTCTCGTCCAGCCGGAACGGGACCTCTGCGTTGCGGCGCTTTCCCTTGATGTCGAGCGTGCCGCGCGCGAGCTGCCGATCGTCCCGCACCTGCACGGATTCGCTGGCGAACGCGATGCGCGGATGGCTGGCGACGTCCAAGAATTCCTTTGCCTTGAGCGCTGCGTCGATCTCGGGTAGCGCGGTCTCGACGGACGCGGGCTCGAGCCACACGTCGATGCGCGCGACCCGACTCTGCGCGATACAGAGCTCGCCGCCGAAGCGGTGGAAGGCGCCGCGGAATGGCGAGCCTGCCTGCCTCAGCTCGAAGGACACGCTGCCGCCGGCGGGATCGACCGAGTAGCACTCGTCGGCGGCCGCCGGGAGCGCGGCACTTACGAACAGGACCAGGAGCAATCGCGGCATCAGTCGTTTCTTCGCGGCTTCCAGGGCAGCATGCGGCGCATCACGCCGTCGCGCAGCAGGAGCGCGTGGCGCAGGGCCGCGCCGACGTGCAGCGCGACGAGCGAGGCGAGCAGCGTGACCAGCCCGATGTGCAGCGCCTTGAACAGCTCGGCGAGCTCGCGATCCTTCGAGACGAGGTCCGGCACCTGGAACAGCCCGAACCAATTCACCGACAAGCCCGCGGCGGAGGCGTAAAGCCAGCCGGCGAGCGGCGCGAGGACGAGGAGCAGGTAGAACAGCCGGTGCGTCGCGAGCGCCGCCCGACGCTCCCAGCGAGGCATCGAGCCCGGCAGCCCGGGCGGCGGATTCAATGCGCGCCATCCGAGCCGCAACAGCACAAGCGCCAGAATGGCGAGGCCGAGCGACTTGTGGTGCGACAGCCACCGCAGCCTCGCGAGGCTCACCGGCAGGTTCGCTGCATACAGACCGAGGCCGAGCTGCGCAAGCACCAGCAAGGCAACGAGCCAGTGAAACGCCTGCGCTATGATCCCGTAAGACTCGGTCGAATTCCGCACGTTCACCATGCATCCAGTTTGCACCCGAACAGCGCTCCTTGTAGTTCACAAGACACGCGCGCTACTCCTATTATTCCCGGTGCTGCTTGCCGCGGCATGTCAGACGCTGCCGCCGCCCGGGGAGACGGCAGTGCTCGCCGAGCCGGTGAGGGCGGAGGTGAATGTTCCCTCCGCTGCGCCGCGCTACCGCGTCGATCCGCAGGCGTCCGAAATCCGCCTCCTCATCTACCGCGACGGCCCGCTCGCGCGCTTCGGCCACAACCACGTCGTCGTCGGCCGCGTGCACGGCGAGCTCCGGGCTGGTGACGCCGCGGCGGCGAGCGGCTTCCGGCTCGAAATTCCGGTCGATTCCTTCGCGGTCGATCCGTCCGCAGCGCGCGCCGAGGAAGGCGACGAAGTTGCGGCACAGGTCTCGGAGCCAGCGCGCCGCGACACTCGCGAGAACATGCTCGGCGCGGACGTGCTCGACGAGGCGAAGCATCCGCTCGTCCGGATCGAGTCGATCGCGCTCGTCGGTCCGCAGTGGGGTCCGACGGTCACCGCACGCCTCACGCTCCGTGGAGTGACGCGCGATCTGCGCTTCGCCGCGGCCGTGCTGCGGCAGGACGACATGCTTGTGGTGGTCGCGAGTTTCCGCATCAACCAGTCGGAGTTCGGGATCGAGCCTTTCACTGCTCTCAACGGCGGTTTGCGGGTTCGCGATGCGCTCGATATCCGCGTCCGTCTCGTCGCGCGGCGCGAAACGTAGGCGCGAAACTGGAAGCGATATGTGTAAGTTGCGGCACCTCCAATACG
>QHWF01000831.1 GCA_003222455.1 Acidobacteriota bacterium | reverse complement strand
AGATACGCGTACTGGGTGGAGAGACGCGCCACCTGCGCGTAGGAGAACGTCGCACCGGCCGTGCGGATCGCTGGCCGATTGCCACGTCCTTCGGCGATTCGCGCATCCAGGAAGTGGGCGGCGAGATTGAGCCGGACAGGGATCACGGTCGTCTTAGATTAGACTCAAATCGATGGCGGTTCATACGCTCGCATCATTGACGTGGCCGGCAGTACGGGATCTGCCTGCCGAGCAGACGGTCGCCATTCTGCCGACCGGCGCAATCGAAGCGCATGGACCGCACCTGCCGCTCGGCACCGACATCGTCATCGCGGAAGCGATGGCCCGTGCCGGAGCGGAACGGCTGGCCGGGCGAGGACTGCATGTGCTGGTGCTCCCGTCGCTGCCGGTGGCGCCCTCGCCGTTCGCGTCGGAATTTCCGGGCACCCTGCATACGCCGGCCGACGCAACCACGCTGATCGTCGTCGCCATCGTGCGCAGCCTCCGCGTGCATGGCATTCACCTGACGGCGATCGCCAACGCTCATCACGATCCGGCGCACGTGCAGGCGCTGCGGGCGGCGGTCGACGAGGTGGCCGCGAGCGGCGGGGGCACGCTCGTCTTCCCCGATCTCACACGTCGCCGGTGGGCCGGGCGGCTGACCGCGGAATTTCAGAGCGGTGCGTGTCACGCCGGACAATACGAGGGATCGATCGTGCTGGCCGAACGGCCCGATCTCGTCCGCCATGCGGTGATGGCGGCGCTTCCGGCAAATCCGCGGTCTCTCGTTGAGGCCGTGCAGCGTGGCCATGAGACGTTCTCGGAGGCCGGCGGCGCCCAGGCCTATTTTGGCTTTCCTGCCGACGCGACCGCCGAAGAGGGACGCGACATCGTCGCGACGCTCGGGACGATCCTGGACGAGGCGGTGGCGGAAGCGCTCGCCTCCGCTCGCCGGGGGACGTCGGAGTAGAGGCGGGGCCTCAACGGTCGATCGTGGAGCGTCGCTCGGAGCTCGTCCGGAGGGGACGGAGATGAAGGGGTGCTGCCTCTGCGAACCGTCAAGGATGATGGAGACTCTGCGATGAACGACGATGCGCGCCGGGCACCGCTGGATCTGGTGAACCCGCCGGACCTCGGCAAACCCCGGGGGTTTGCTCATGGCCTGCTGGCGCCCGCTGCCGGACGGATCTTGTTCGTCGCCGGCCAGACGGCCACCGACTCGGAAGGCCGCATCACCTCGCATGCGTTTTCCCACCAGTTCGAGACCGCACTGTCGCGCGTGCTGGCGGTCGTGCGCGCGGCGGGCGGCAGCCCCGAGCACATCGCGCGCATGACTGTGTACGTAACCAGCATCCAGCAGTACCGCGACAGCCGGCCGGCGCTCCGAAGCATCTGGCTCCGCAATGTCGGGGCGCATTATCCGTCGATGACGCTCGTGCAGGTGACGGCCCTCCTCGACGACGACGCCGAGGTGGAAATCGATGCCATGGCGGTGGTGCCGTGACGCCAACGGCGTTCCTGTACGACTGTGATCGCACCACCGGCGTCGCAACGATCACATTCAATCGGCCCGATCGGCTCAACGCGCTCACGTTCGACATCTACGACGAGCTCGGTCAGACCTTCCGCGCCATCAACGACGATCGAGTGGTCCGTGCGGTCGTCATCACCGGCGCCGGGAAGGCGTTCTGCTCCGGCGGCGACGTGCGCGACATCATCGGACCGCTCCTTTCGCGCGACTACCGCGGCCTGCTCGAGTTCACGCGGATGACATGCGATCTGGTTCTCGCCATCCGGCAGTGCCGCAGGCCGGTCGTCGCCGCCCTCAACGGCACCGCCGCCGGCGCCGGCGCCGTGATTGCGGCGGCGTGCGACGTCCGCATTGCCGCGGCATCCGCGAGAATCGCGTTCCTCTTCACGAAAGTCGGCCTCTCCGGCGCCGACATGGGTGCCGCGTGGCTGCTGCCACGGATCGTCGGCAGCGGGCGCGCCACGGAGCTGCTGCTGACCGGCGACTTCATCACGGCGGACGAAGCCTTCCGCATCGGGCTGTACAATCGTGTGGTTGCAGATCGTGACGTGCTCGCCGCGGCGACAGCCTTCGCCGCGCAGCTCGGACAGGGACCGGCGTTCGCGCTCGAGATCACCAAAGACGCGCTCAACCGCGAAGCGAGCATGGACCTGCACGCCGCGCTCGAAGCGGAAGCTCAGATTCAGGCGTCGCTGATGACGCACGCTGATTTCCGTGAAGCGTACGACGCCTTCGTCGCGAAGCGGCCACCGAAGTTCCTGTGATGAGAAACGCGCAGACGGTGCGCACGATCGTCCCAGAGAGCTCACAGAGTCAGCATGAGCTCGCAGAGGATAGTTCAGCCACGGAGACACTGAGACACAGAGGTCCTCTGTGTCTTTGTGTCTCTGTGGCTCACTCTCTCCGTGATCTCCGCTTTCTCTGTGCCCGTGACCCGGACGCGCCGCGCTGATGAAGAAAGCGGATCCGCGGCACCAGATTCGGGTGATCGAGCGGAATCGTCCTGACGACACGTTCGGATTCGGCGTGGTGTTCTCGGACGCCACGATGGCGGGCATAGCAGACGCCGACTCGGAGGCCTATCGTGAGATCGCGCGGCACCTCGTGCACTGGGACGACATCGAGGTGAACTACGGCGGCGAGCGGATCACGTCGACCGGGCATGGCTTCAGCGGCATGAGCCGGCACACGCTCCTCCACGTGCTGCGGCAGCAGGCCTGCACCGCCGGCGTGGACGTACTCTTCGAGCGTGAAGTCTCGAGCCTCGACCCGTTTGCCGACGCCGATCTGATTGTTGCCGCCGACGGTGCGAACAGCGCCGTGCGGCAGCTACTCGGAGGGCATGTCGCCGTCACCACCGATCTGCGTCCGAACCGGTTCGTGTGGCTCGGCACGACAAGGCCGTTTCCGGCGTTCACCTTTTATTTCAGGCACACTGCGCACGGCCTGTGGCGCGTGCACGCCTATCAGTACGCGCCCGGCCGCTCCACGTTCATCGTCGAATGCCGCGAGGAAACCTGGAGAGCCGCCGGTATGGATACCGCGACCGAGCAGGACACCGCGGCGTTCCTGGAACGTCTGTTCGCGCAGGAGCTCGAGGGCCACCGCCTGATCACCAACCGCAGCCTCTGGCGGCAGTTTCCGACGATTCGGGTCGAGCCGTGGTCGATCGAGAACATCGTGCTGCTCGGCGATGCCGCCCACACGGCGCATTTTTCGGTCGGTTCGGGCACGCGGATGGCCATGGAAGACGCCGTCGCGCTGCGCGATGCGCTCAGCGAGATGTCGGCGACCGACGACCGGGTCAACTTTGAACCGCTCGCGTCGCAACAGGTCGGGCCGGCTCACGTCGCGCGTGGTCATGTCGCCTCCGGTCGCAAGGCGTCTGAGCACGTGGCGTCCGGCCTCCCATCCGGTCACGTCGAGTCCTCTGATCCGGTAGCGTCCGGCTTTAGCCGGACCAGCGTCGGCGCCCACACCATTGCCGCTGCACTCCGCGCCTACGAGCAGCGCCGCCGCCCGCAGGTCGAAAGCCTGCAGCGGGCCGCGCAGGCATCGCTGCAGTGGTTCGAGGACACCGAACGCTACGTGTCACTCGAGCCGATCCAGTTCACGTTCTCGCTGCTCACGCGATCGCTGCGGATCACGCACGAAGACCTGCGCGCCCGCGACGCGCAGTTCCTGGCGCGCATCGACGACTGGGTCGCCGCCAAAGCGCAGCAGCAGGTTGGTGAGCGCGCCGTGCGCCGCCCCGCAACGGAGATCCCGGTACCACCCGCGCCGGCAGTCGCCGTCCCGCCGCCGATGTTTACAGCGTTCCGGCTCCGGGATCTGGTCCTGACCAACCGGATCGTCGTATCACCGATGTGTCAATACGTCGCCGACGACGGCACGATTGGCGACTGGCACCTGGTGCACCTGGGAAGCCGCGCGATTGGCGGCGCCGGTCTCGTGATGGCCGAGATGACCGATGTCTCGCGCGAGGGACGGATCTCGCCCTGGTGTGCGGGCCTTTACCAACCCAGCCACGCCGTGGCCTGGCAGCGTGTGGTGGACTTCGTCCATCGGGACACCGACGCGGCCATCGGCATCCAGCTCGGTCATGCCGGTCGGAAGGGCGCAACCCAGCGCCTGTGGGAAGGCGACAACGAGCCGCTGCCCGAAGGTGGCTGGCCGCTCGTGTCGGCGTCGGCCATTCCGTATTTTCCCGGACGCAGCGCCGTTCCCCGCGAGATGACGCGTACCGACATGCTCGCCGTGACCAGCGACTTCGCCCGCGCGACCGCGCTCGCGCACGCCGCAGGATTCGACCTGATCGAAATCCACATGGCCCACGGCTACCTGCTGGCCTCGTTCATCTCA
>QHWF01000830.1:3899-4179 GCA_003222455.1 Acidobacteriota bacterium | reverse complement strand
CGTTCTGAACGGGACGCGGTTGAAGCCGGGGACGCGCGAAGCCGAAACGTATGCGCCGGGGAAAGCGCCGTTGTCCCGGCTGTACCGGAATAATCACGACGGCACGTTCCGTGATGTGACGTCGCGCGCCGGTCTGATGAACCGGGGGGAAGGGGCTCCCGGAGGAAACAATGTCGGGTGGGCATCGAGCGTCTGTGCCGGCGACTACGACAACGACGGCTGGCTGGACATCTTCATCACCTACTACGGGCAGAACATTCTCTATCGAAACCGCGGCGAT
>QHWF01000830.1:3340-3858 GCA_003222455.1 Acidobacteriota bacterium | reverse complement strand
GGTCGCGTCGATCTCTTCGTCGCCAACTACCTGCGATTCGATCTCGCGGCCGCCCCCGACATCGGCAACGGACCCAACTGCCTGTGGAAGGGCGTTCCGGTGAACTGTGGTCCGCGGGGCCTGCCGTTCGACACGAATCTCCTGTTTCATAACGAAGGGAACGGCACCTTTGCCGACGTCTCGACGAAATCAGGCATCGCCCGGGTCACCGGCCGCTATGCGATGACCGCGGCCGCGGCGGACTTCGATGCCGACGGCTGGATCGATATCTACGTGGCGGGTGATTCGACGGCATCGATCCTGTACCACAACAATCATGATGGCACCTTCACCGATACGGCCGTCGAGAGCGGCGTCGCCTACAGCGAGAACGGCACCCAGCAGGCCGGCATGGGTGTGGCGGTCGGCGACTACAACGCCGATGGGTGGCTCGACATCTTCAAGACGCATTTCGCCGATGACATCCCGGCGCTCTATCGCAACGTGGGGAAGGGCATCTTCGAGGATGTCGCATCCGC
>QHWF01000830.1:0-3273 GCA_003222455.1 Acidobacteriota bacterium | reverse complement strand
CGCCCCGATCTCGTGTACGTGACCGGCAACGTCTATCCCGAAGTCGAGCGCGTGCTCGAGCAGTATCCGCATCGCGGCCCGCGCGTGGTGTTCCGGAATGTGGATGGTCTTCGGTTCGAAGAAGCGACGGCAGCGAGCGGTCCCGGCGCGTCCACGCCCCACTCGAGTCGGGGCGCCGCCTTTGGCGATTTCGACAACGACGGCGATGTGGACATCCTCGTGTTCAACATGAACGAGCCGCCGTCGCTGCTCAGAAACGATTACCGCGGCGCGAACCGGTGGCTCGAAGTGAAGCTCGAAGGCACGGCGTCGAACCGCGCCGCGCTGGGAGCGACCGTGCGGGTGAAGGACGGCGGACGGATCCAGGCACAGGCGGTCCTGAGCCAGTCAAGCTACTATTCGCATGACGATGTGCGTTTGCATTTCGGTCTCGGGTCGTCGGAGGCCGCCGAGACGGTCGAAGTCCGGTGGCCGAGCGGGCGGGTCGATGTGCTCGACAACGTGCGCGGCGGGCGCGTGGTGAGTATCAAAGAAGGCGGCGGACAAGCACGGTGACCAAGAACGGACCCGGGACGGACCCGGGACGGACCCGGGACGGAGCCGGGACGGAGCCGGGACGGAGTCGGGACGGAGTCGGCGTATTCATCTGGCGGACCATCGAACTTGATGCGCAGCTGCGGATCCTGTCCGACTGGCGCGTTCACGGTGACTCCCTCCGTCGTTCCCAGCCGCCGCGGTGTGCGCACGCCGACAACGTAGCTCCGGCCGCCGCGCCCCTCGACAGTGATCCGGAGCGTGCGCGCTTCTGCCCGCGCCCGCAGAATGCGCAACCCTTCGCTGGCGGCGCCCTGCTGCAGGTCCGGTGCGGCGACGTATACGTCCGTTCCCTCGTCATACGTGAACACGACATCGGTGGCTGGCAGTCGTTCCGCGTCCGGGCCCAGGCTCACCTCGATGCGTTGCACGTCGCCGCTCAACGCGACCTCATATCTGGCCGCGGCGCCGTTGACGGTGACGGCTCGAATGCGCGCGTCGGCCGGGAACGCAGGCGCCACGATCAAACGGCGAGAAACCGGCGCAGTACTGGCGGGCGAGTCGCGCCGGGCCATCCGGACGAGCATCCGGCCCGATGTCCGTTCGAGCGTCACGTCGTAGCGCACGTCGCCCGCGCGCACCGCACGCACGACCACACGGTTCCAGTCGGCAGGCAACGCCGGCGCGATTCGGAGCGTGCGGCCGGCGTCGGCCGGCTCAATCCCGAGCAGCCCGCGAACAGCGGGCGTGACGATCATCGCCTCCGACCAGATCTGGTGGTGCGACGATCGGCCGAACGGCGTCGCGAAGTCGCCCGACAACAGCTCGGTGACGTAGCCGAGCGCGCCCGGGAACGTCAGCAGCGCGTTCGCCAGCAACGCCTGGTGGCCGACGTGCGGCCGGCCGTACCGGTACGCGGCCATCGCGGTCCATCCGGTGAACAGCGGCCAGACCGATCCGTAGTGGTACGACAACGGATCGTACAGGGCGCTGTGGTTCGACAGCAGACGCGCGCCCCAGTCGGTGGCGATCGCGGCGCCGCCGAGGTGATCGAGCTCCGCCTGCGCGCGATCGTCCTGCACCGTGCCGAACCAGAGCGGCACGGCCGGCAGCACCGTGTCCTCGTCGATCAGCCGCACATCCCGCAGCGCGTCGAGTCGTGTCTGCCGCGCCCGGCGGTTGGGCCCGGGCTCGGCCACCCGGGCGGATGACCGCGGCAGCGACGTGGCGAACGCATAAAAGCCTCGATCGGTGCGCCAGTACGTCGCCTCCATCGCTGCGCGTGTGCGTTCCGCGGCCGCGGCCGCCGCCGACACCAGCGCCGAATCGTTCATCACGCCGGCAAGCTCCGCGATGCCGCGGGATGCGGCCACCCACAGCCCCTGCATGTACATCTCTTCGTGTGCCGGATAGAGCGCGCCCCCTTCGACCCACCCGTGTCCGACGTTGGTGTTCTCGACGAGCCCGTTTCCGTCCGCGTCGGTGGCGGCGGAGAAGCGATACGCGCGCACGATGGACGGCCACGCGCGCTGCAGGAAGTCGCGATCGCCCGAGGCGCGCCAGTAGTCGTGGTGCGCGATGACGTACAGCGGCGTCGCGTCGGCGCTCGCCCACGCGTACGGGTACTGATCGAACCACGGCACGATCGACGCCGACTGCGACACCTCGTGCGGAATCTTTCCGTCCTGTCGCTGATACGTGCGCAGAAACTCCAACGCGCGCCTCGTTGTCTCGAAGTCGCCTTCGGCATCGGTCGCCAGCGCGGTCCAGAGCGCGTCGCGCCCGAAGAACCACGCGAAGCCGGGCCGCTCGCTCTCGCCGGCCGATCGAAAGCCGGCCAGCAGCCCGGTGCCGAGCAGCGGACTCGTCGCCAGGCCTTTGTCGATTCCCACTTTGGCCCACGCGAACGCCGTGTTGAAGCGATCGTCCGGCGTGACGATGGCGAGCGTGTCGCGATCGAGGGCCTCGTAGTGATCCGCCGTGCGCTCGTACAGCGACGGGACCGACGCGAGGATCCGGTCATACGCCGCCCGGGCCGCGGTGCGGCCTTCCACGCTCCCGGCGACGACGACCGGAATGCGCCGGCGGTCGGGCGGCGCCTCGATGACAAAGCGATTCGGCGCGTCGCGCGGCTCTTCCTGGTACGGCATGACCGACACATCCTGCGCGAACGGACATCCGATCACGCCGGCATACCGCGCCGTTTCTTCGGTCAGCGTGTAGACATGCGCTTCGGCGTCCCAGGCAGGCGAGCTCGTCATCGACGTCGCCGGCCACATCAGTCTGAGCCGCGGCCGAAACGAGGCGGTGATCGTGAGCGGCAGCACGCTGTCGACCTCGAGCAGGATCACGATGCCCGGCTCGTCGAGCGGCGCGAACATGATCTGGCGCACGGTAAACGCGGCATGGGCGTAGGTGAGCGTGGTCGATTCGGGGCGCACGCGGATCGATGCGGCGATGTCGTTGCCTTCGATCTCGAGCGGATAGCCCTCGAGCCGGAACGACAACGAGAAGCCGTCGAAGATCTTCAGCGGATAGACCCAGGCTTCGAACGGCCGGTTCTCGTAGCCGAACAAGGCCGACCGGCGGCCGATCACATCGAAGAACGCGCCGGTATGTGTGGGACGGTCCAGCTGGAGTCCACCTGATCGCAGCGGAAAACGCTCGATGCCGGCAACGGGGGTTGATGAGGGCGGTCGGCTCTGTGCCCGCGGGTGAAGGACGCCCGCTGCCAACATG
>QHWF01000829.1 GCA_003222455.1 Acidobacteriota bacterium | reverse complement strand
GCGTAGAACGACTCGAGCTGGGCGTGGGTGTTCGGCGCGATGTAGGCGACTCGATCGCCGCGCCCGACACCGAGTCGCTGCAGGGCTCCAGACCAGCGGTCGCACCGGTCGAACAACTGCTCGTAGCTGGCCCGCCACGGACCGTCGACGACCGCCTCGCGACCACCGTAGAGGGTCCGCGCCCGGCGCGTGAACTCGAGCGGAGTGAGGGGGACTTCCATAATGAAATTGTAGATTTCAGATTTCAGATTTCAGATCTATTTCAGATTGCAGATTGCAATTGTAGATTTCGATGTCAGCTTTCCAGGATTGCATTCTAGATGCAAAGAAGAATCTGCAATCTGAATCCCGACTCGGCAATCTACCATCTACAATCTAAAATTGAATCTAATCTTAAATCTGAAATCTGCAATCTGAAATCTCATCGCGAGCTGGCGGTTCGGCCGAGCGAAACGAGGTTTGCCATCAGCTGATACGCGCCGTCGGTGCCCGCCGGCAGCTGGCGCCACAGCCCGAGCCCGACATAAATCCAGCGTCCTTTGCCGTACTGCGCCTCCACGAGCGCGCCGGTCTTCGCGCCTTTGTTCTTCGGGAAGGGATCCTCGAGCTGCACCAGGTCGTGATACCGGGGATCCTTCTCGCCGAGGAAATACAAGCCCCGCTCCTGCACCCAGTTCTTCCACGTCGCGTCGTTGATTTCGTTGGGCGTCGTGAAGACCCGATTGTGCGGATCGAGCACGACGAGCGGCGCGAATTCGTCGGTCACCCGGTTCGAGCTGACCTTGGCCGGGTATGGGCCGTACTGCGCGTCGTTGAACTCGAACTTGTTGTATTGCACGATCACGGTTCCGCCGTTCCTCACGTACTCGAGCAGCCGGCTGTTGTTCGCGCGCAGGTCTTCCCGCCGTTCGTAGGCACGCACGCCCGTCACGATGGCATCAAAGCGGGAGAGATCTCCCCACGCCAGATCGTCGGCCGTCAGCATCTCGACCTTCGCCCCGAGCTGCGCGATCGCGGGCGGCACCTGATCGCCGACGCCCATGACGTAGCCGACCGTCAGGTTGGACGGTACTCGCACGTCGATCACCTTCACTGTCGTTCCCGCCGAATCGTAGATGTGATAGCGCCGGATATGCGGATACTCGATGACCTGATAGCCGCGGGCGTACGACTTGCCGCCGGCCGTCGCGATGGCGCGCACCCGGAACTCGGCAGCCTGCGCGTTCAGCGCAGGCTTCACCACGAACCGCAACGTCTGAGACTCGTCCTCGCGTGCAAACGTCACTGACCGCTCCGCCGGCGTGGCGCTCCAGCCGTCCGGCGCTTCCAGATGCACGCTGGCCTCCGTGGCGCCAGGCGTGTCGTTGACGATGGTCACGCGAATTTCGCGATCGGCTGACGGCGGCCGACTCGCGCGCGGCGCGCTCGTCCGCGCCGACCGTATCGATGCGGACGGCACAATCGCGACCTCCGGCGACACGCGAACGGAGAACGCCGGAACGACCAGCAACTCCGTTCGTTTCTCACCGCTGAAGATGTCGCCCTCGTACCGATGCTGAATGGTCAAGCCGTCGATGACCTCTTCGCTGTTCGGGGCCCCGGCCATCGTCATGATCACGCGGGCATGGAAGGCGGTCGGCCGCACCGGCAGCCCGAATGGCGCGCCGTCGTCGAACGTGTATCGCCCGGCTTCGCCTTCCCGGTGCCAGTACGGCTCCGTGATCGTTGCGTTGGCGGGAATCGTCACGGTCGGATCGCATCGTCCGACCTGAGCCTTGCTGATCACTGAAACCGGCGGGCCGGCAGGCGCCGGGCGGCCTCCCCGTCCTCCGCGCCCGCCGCCAAACCCGCCGAATCCTCCGCCGCCGGTCACGGCAGTCAGCGTGCAGCCGGCATCCCCGTCAAAGCCTTCCAGCTTCACCTGTCTCACATTGACGTCGACCGTTCCGCGATTCGCGACGATGACCGAGATCTTCGCGTGCTGCCCCGGCACGACGACGCCGTCGTCGGCAAGCGCCTCGATCTTCAGGCCGGCCGCGACAATGAGGGCCTGCTGGAATTCGCGTTCTTTCTGGCGGAGACGGAAATCGAGCTCGTATCGCGCGGCCTCGTCGACGGCCATCGTGCGGAGCTGGCGGCGGAGAGCGCGCACGGCAGACAGTCCGTCGAGGAGCGGCTTGATCGTCGCTTCATCATTGCCGGTATCGAAACTCCTCTGCGCCGCCTGCACGGCAGC
>QHWF01000828.1 GCA_003222455.1 Acidobacteriota bacterium | reverse complement strand
ACCGTGAAAGTCGCGCCACTGGTCGGAGCGGACGTGATGACGTTCCCGGCGAGGTCTGTCCCCGTGTTGAGGGCGACCGTCGCCGTGCCGTTGCCCGATGCGACCGTGTAGGTGAACGTGTAGTGCGTGCTGTCCACCTTCGTCATGTCGGTGGCGGCAACGGTATTCGCCCCGCTGACGGCCATCTTCACCACCGGCGAATCGGCCAACGCCTCGTCGAACGTCGCGGTGATCGTCAGCGACGTTCCCGACTTGACCGGACCGGTCGGCGAATAACTCACAGCTGCGGTCGGTCTGGTCTTGTCAATCGTGTAGATCTCTCCGGTGAAATTGCCGTTGCCGGTTCCGGTGCCGCCCAACTTGTTGCCGGCGCTGTCGGCAATCGAGTCGTCGTCGGCGAGATTCAGGCCCAGCGTCCCGCTGCCGCTGCCGGTGTTCGCGGTGACCGTGTAGGTCGCGCCGCTGCCCGACACGGATGAAACGGAGGTGCCGGTGACGCCCGATGCGACCGCGGCAAAGTCGCTGGTGCTAACGCCTGTGACCGACTCGCTGAACGTGACCGTCCAGCTCGCGCTCGCGCCATTCGTCGGATTGCTGCCGGCGCGGTTGATGGACACCACAGAAGGCGTCGTCTTGTCGACCGTGTAGACCTGTCCCGTGAAGTTGCCGTTGCCGGCTCCAGAACCACCCAGCGGATTGGCGGCCGCATCCACGATGGAATCGTCGTCCACCAGATTCAGGCCGACGCTGCCATCGCCGGAACCCGTGTTCACCGTTACTGTATACGTCGTGCCGCTGCCGCTCACCGTGCTGACAGACGCTCCGGACACTCCCGTTGTCGCGAGCGAAAAATCACTCGCATCCACCCCGGTGACAACCTCGCTGAACGTTACCGCGAACTGGACGTTGGCCAGATTCGTCGGGGTCGAAGTGGCCCGGTTGATGGAAGATACCGAAGGTGCAGTCGCGTCGTAGGTAACCGTGTTGTCCGTGCTTGTGGAGACTGTGTTGCCGACGCCAGCCGCCGTGGCGGCGTCCTGCTTCACCGAGGCAATTACGGTCCCAGCCGTCGTCATTCCACTGACCGCCACGTTGTACGTCGTGCCGCTGCCTGTCACTGTCGCCGTCTTCGTCCCGCCGGCCGTGCCCGTGATCGTTACCCCGCTGCTTGCAAAGCCCGTGACGGACGTGCTGAAGATCGCCGTGAAGTTGATCGGGGACACGTTGGTCGGGTCAGCCTGACCGCTCGCCTGATTAATCGTGACAGTCGGTCGCTTTGCCAGCGTAAAGTTTTTGCCGGTGATCGTGCCGCCGCTGACGCTGAAAAAGGCGGTGGTTGAGGAGACGAACCCGGGAGCGGAAGCAGTCAGGGTGATTGAGCTGCTGCTGCCGCCGTAACTCGCCGCTATCGAATAAGTGCCACTCGCATCGGTTGTGGCCGTAATCGTGCCATTGCAGCCATTAGTCGGATCGCATGTGACGGTCGCACCGGAGATCGCCGGGTTACCTGCCTCCGAGCTTTTGACGATGCCCGTGATGGTGGTGCTTCCATCGGTAAACGACGTCTGCGCCTGCGAAACAGATCCGGTTGCTGTCAGGAAGAATCTAATCCCCAGATCGTCCTGGTCCGGCACGAATTCCGTGCTGGTAATGTTTCCGGAGGCGTCGGCGGTGACCGGCGCGAGCGAATGCACGTCGTGGAGCGGATATTCGACAAGCGAGAGCGTGACGCTCTCACCCGGTACCCACCCGCCGCCGGTAATTGTTACGGTCGTTCCTGGGTTGTAATCGGCGTGGTCCGTTTTCACAGTGGCGAAGCCGTACAGCTCCGCGCTCTTCATCGGGCTGCTCGCGCTCGATGACGCGCTTCCGCCTGCCAGCATCACAAGACCATCGTTCGGCCCCGTTCGAATCGTCAGGCCGGCCGGGAAGCTGAGCGCACCGCCGGCCGCCCACGCACGTCCTGCGCTCGGAGCGCTCGTCGCCTCAAACGAGCCGCCGTCGCCGATCCATGATTTGTACAGTTCCGCCGTTGCGACGGCGTTGCCGCCGGACGTGCCGCCGACGATCAGTACTGCGCTGTTGTGGGGAAGCAGAATGGCCTGATGCCGCTGACGGGCAGCTGCCAGAGAGCCGCCGGCCGCCGTCATCGTATTCGCGACCGGATCGTAAATCTCCGCCGAAGCAAGCTCGCTCGAGTCGCTCGCGCCGCCGGCGAACAACATCTTGCCATCGAGC
>QHWF01000112.1 GCA_003222455.1 Acidobacteriota bacterium | reverse complement strand
CCGGCCTGCTGGCCGACACTGCGGAAGTACTTCGGCAGTGTGCGCCCCGCCGCGACCATGATCGCGGCGGGACTCACCGATCCTCGAATGCGGATTGAAATCGAGGTAACTGCGCGGCGGCGACCCGTCGGGTCGTGAACGACTCGCAGCCCGTGGTGAGAGTCCGGCGTCGCACCGAGGGCGGCGAGGCGCCCCGCTGTTCCACCCCACGGCGCACAGTCCGCGCCGTGGGGACCCCGGCGGAGCGGCGCGACGACCGCAGAGCGGGGCCCCCTGTACCGTGCGTCTTGTGCACGGTGGGGTGCAATATCGGGAATATGTGAGGGAGGAGCAACGCAGTCAGCCCGGGGCCCCCTGCGCGCGTTCTGAGCGCGGTGGGGTGGAGCGGGGATGCATCGCCGGCCGAATGCAGCTGGACTCTCACCGCGGGCTGCTAGTCCCGCAATGACAATCGTGCGCCAGACCGCTTGAGGACAGCACCCTCGAGCAGTACGTCGACGACCCTGGCGCAGACGTCGGGTGGGAGCCCCCACAGGCGCTGCGCCTGGGGGAGCGTCAGGGTGAGACCGGGCATTTCCTGGAACTCGGCACGGATGCGGGTTGCGAGATGGTCGATGCTCATAGAATGACGTTTGCTGACGAGAGATGAGGACGGAAAGGATCCAAGATGTCTCTCACTACAGCAAATCGAATACCGCAGGCAAACGCATGCAGCCGCGCGAAACTCAGCAGGAATGCGCGTTCAAGTATTTCCCGTGAATCTCAATACTGTGGGCGCTGGCCTCCTGAACTCTCCAGGAACGTGTCCGACTGACTGACGCCGCCTTGGAACGCAAAGGCCGCGAAGGCCGCAAAAGAAATCCTGTCTTACTTTGCGTCCTTTGCGACCTCTGCGTTCGATCGTGTTCTCTAGCGTGACCCCCCTTTGGACGTGTACGCCTTCGCCTGTTGTCCGACGATGTCGAGGAGATCGCCCATGACGAGGTTGACATCGATCAGGTGGAGGCCCCAGTTGGCGGCCACGTTGGCGCCCGCGCCGATATCGCCTGTGATGTCGTCGGTTCGCGGGTCCGACGGATTGCCGTTGACGGTCACTTCGAGGTAGCCGCTCGCGTTTTCGTTCGACGCGCACCTTGCGGTCAACAGGCCGGGCACGCTCACCCATGGGGTATCGATCGTTTGCTCGGGCGTGACCCAGGGCTTCGGCGTCCCAGTGTTCGTAATCGTGCGGCCGCCGCTGTCGAGATACGCGTGCAACTGGCCGCTGCCGCCTGCGAGCGCCGCAGGATTCGCGCACGCGGCGATCATGGTCGCGTCGGCCACCTTGCCGAACAAGGTGTTGGCGGGCGGCGGCACTGTTGAACGGAACGACGCAAACGTAATCAGGCATCCGATCTGCGAGGGCGACTTGCACAGCGGGACATGCTGGAACGAGCCGCCTACGTCCTTGCCCCTGGGAACGGCGATGGTCGTCCCGAGCAGGATCGCCGAGACCAGGCGCGATTGAATCGGGTTCCCGTCAATCTCTTCACGAATCAGCCGGTTCAGGATGAACGACCCCTGCGAGTGGGCGACCAGCACAACGCCGCGTCCCTTGTTGTCGTTCTGCAGGTAGTAGTTCCAGGCATCGCGCACGTCGTCGTACTGCACGCCTTTGTCGAGCGTGACGGCGCCGCCGGGCGCCAGCATCCGGCGGAGGCCGGCGAGCGTCACCTGCCGATACAGGGGCGCGTACGGACGGCACTTCGAACCGAACCGCGCGAACTGCTGCCGGATGACGTTCAGTTCGGCCGGATCGGCGCTCATGTCGCTGTTTGGTGTCGGATCGGTCGAGACCGTCGGATAGACGTAGAAACAGTCGATCGGCGCGCCGGGATCGGCAGTCCACGGTTCCCGCGACAGCTTGCCATCAGCCGCGATCACGGTTGTCGTGTGATCGATCGCACAAGCGTCGGTCCGCCCTGGACGGCACAACCACGCCTTGCCGTCGCTGTAGTCATTCGGTTTTGGCGTCTCGGTTGCCGCAGCGGTCTGTGCCGGCGCCGCCGCCGTCTGGGCCCTTGCGGGGCCGCCAGTCGTTGTGATCGCGGCGGCGAGCACCGCACCGATCGCAAGTTGCTTGAACACAGAGCCCTCCCGGGTCCACACGCCTTCGACCAACCACCGATGCTGTGGCATCATCTCCCCCGGATGCATCGTTTTTTGAGGGCTGAATGAGGCCTGCGACCGAGATTCTCGCATATTACGACCGGTTTGCGGCGAAACACGTCTCGATTTCGACGAGCGCTGGCCGGGTCCCAGCGGGCTGCTCGCCCGCGACACCATATTCTCGCCGGTGCACGCGCGATCGAGGCCGGGCGTTCGATGGTCGGCGCCAGCGCGCATCTCCAGGGCGCGGCGGGGCTGAATAGAGTGATCGAGAAGGCCGACGCTCGCGCCCGCACGATCGTCATGGCTGCGGTCGTGACGGTTGTGTTGATCGGCGTGGTGATGCTTGCCCTTGGCGATTCCTGGCGTGCGGCGCTGATTGCGTGGATCCTGCGCGATCCGGCGAGGTCGCGTTCGCGCGTGGTCACTGTCTCGATCGCCGTGGCGGCTGCGGTGATTCTGCCCGTCGCGGGCGCTGCCGTTTACTTGTGGCGGTTCGGCGTCCGCGTGGTGCGCGACCGGAGATTCCCGCCCTTCGGCGCATGGCTCATCGTCGACACAGTCATCCTGGAGGGTATCGAAGCGCACCGGCGCGGGCGGATGCTGAAGGGGCTGGCAATCGCCCTGGCCGTGACCAGCACGCTGTTGGCCGTCCTGTTCTGGCGTTTGATCGTGCTCACCACTCCACCTCGCTGACGGCCGAAGGACACACGAAGAAAGGTGAGGCAGCGATGAGGACACCGAGATCAATCGCGTTGCTGATCGTTCTTTCCGCTGCGGGATTATGGGGCGCCGCCTTTCGGTCCGCGCAGACGGCACGCACACACGATCTGAGGCTCCTGCCCGGGAACGTGCACTGGGGCTACTACGACGCGTCGATCAGGCCGGTATTGCGCATCGCCTCGGGCGACACCGTGCGCGTCGAAACAATGGTGGCACGTGTACTCCAGCGGCTTCGCGCCGCCGGCGTGACCGAAGACGAGATTCCCGACCCATTGAAGGCGGTTGAGCGTGCGATTACGGATCGTGGCCCTGGCGCGCACCCCTTGACCGGTCCGATCTGGGTGGAGGGGGCGGAGCCCGGTGACGTGCTGGAGGTGAAGATCCTGGGCTTCGAGTATCTGCACCCGTACGGGGTGAGCGGCTTCATGCCTAGCAGCGGCACGCTGCCTGACGATTTTCCTTATACGCGGTTTCGACTCGTCCGCTTCAACGTCCGTGCAGGCACGGCAGTCTTTGCGCCGGGTGTGACGCTGAGACTTGCTCCGTTCTTCGGATCGATCGGCGTGGCGCTCAACCCGCTGCTGGGACGCGTGTCGAGCGGTCCGCCCGGTCCGCATGCAGGCAATCTGGACAACAAGGAGCTGATTGCGGGATCGACGTTGTACCTGCCGGTGCACGTCCCGGGCGCGCTGTTGTCGATGGGCGACGGCCACGGTATGCAGGGCGACGGCGAGGTCACGCTGACCGCCCTCGAAACATCATTGCGAGGGACCGTCCAGATCTCCGTTCGGAAGGGAAAGCGCCTGAACTGGCCGCGCGCGGAGACGCCGGCCCACTATATCGCGATGGGCCTCCACACGGACCTCGACGAGGCGGCGAAACTGGCGACGCGCGAGATGGTGGACTTCCTGGTGACGGAGAAGCGCATGAGCCGCGACGACGCGTATATCCTGTGCTCGCTCGCTGCCGACCTTCACGTGACGCAGCTCGTGGACGGCACCAAAGGCATTCACGCGATGGTGGCGAAATCGATCTTTTCGCAATGAAAGAGAGAATTCGATGCGAAACGTCTTTTCACGAAGGCACGAAGAAACACGAAGGTACACGAAGAATATCAATGCGCTCCATACATATTCCTCTTCGTGCACTTCGTACTCTTCGTGTCTTCGTGATGAGCCGTAGCAATGCTGAGAGGAGATAACGATGATTTTCGGCGCGCACGTTCTGCTGTACAGCACCGATCCGGATGCGGATCGCACGTTCTTTCGCGACGTGCTGCAGTTCAAGGGAGTTGACGTTGGCGGTGGCTGGTTGATCTTCGCGCTGCCGCCCGCGGAGATCGCCGTCCATCCAGGCGACGGGACATTCGCGCAGAAGCACGGCGGCCAGTCGCTTCTGGGCGCGCTCGTCTACTTGATGTGCGACGACGTGCGCGAAACGGTCAACCTGCTGCAGGCGAAGCACGTCGCCTGTGGGGAGCTCGAGCAGGAGGCGTGGGGCATCACGACAACCGTCCGCCTGCCGAGCGGCGGCGAAATCGGGCTGTACCAGCCGCTGCATCAGACCGCGTTCGCCCGGTGACCGAGCCTCGATTCGATCCGGCGATCCGGGACCAGCCACACCATCGCGACGGCGGCGTAGAGCGCCTCCGCGACCCACGGCCGCACGAATGCGAGCAGGATCGCCGCGATGTACATCGCGAGCGATCCCTTCGCTTTGCGATCTTTGCCGACTGCCGTCGCCAGGGTCGAGTGAGGACCTTCGACGGCGACGATGCAGTGCTGGAGAATCGACCAGGCGACGGCGCAGCAGAGCAGCACCGCACCGTACACGGCCGTCGGCACCGGCTCCTGGTGGTGTTCACCCATCCAGCTCGTCGTGAATGGCACGAGTGACAGCCAGAACAGGAGATGCAGATTGGGCCACAGGACGCCGCCGCTGATGTGGTGCGTGGCCTGGAACATGTGGTGGTGATTGTTCCAGTAGATGCCCAGATAGATGAAGCTGAGAAGGTAGGCGAGGAACGTCGGCACGAGCGGCCGCAGCGCCGCCAGATCGGTCCCGTCCGGCGCCTTGAGCTCCAGCACCATGATCGTGATGAGGATCGCGATCACGCCGTCGCTGAATGCTTCGAGCCGCGTCTTGCTCATTGAACGTTCGCTAGAGCAGGTCACGATCGAACGCAGAGGTCGCAAAGGACGCAAAGTAAAGACAGGATTTCTTTGCGGCCTTCGCGGCCTTTGCGTTCTACGGCCGGACGCGCTCCTAGGAACATACCATCGGAAGACGCTCCTGGCCGGCTACTTCTCGCTCACCGGATCGATCCCCAATCGCTGCGCCAGCTGATTGAATCGCGGCAGATACGTTGTCAGCGCGCGCTGCAGGCGATCGGTCTCGCCTTTCAGCTCCGTCCTGAGATCGTCGAAGATCGGCGCCGCGTTCCCGAGCGGCTTGCCGTCGCCGGTCGTGACCGCGCGGAGCAGCGACGCGAGACGATTGTTCGTCTTGATCGGAAAGTTCAACGGATCCTGGTTGCTCTGATTGCGTACCTGATAGACGTCTTCCTCGACGGCGCTCAAGTCCTTCGTGAACTGTTCGGCGATGGCTTTCACGTCGGCGTTCTGCGACTTCTGCACCCGATCGGCGAGCTGCTGTTTGAGCCGGCGGATCTGGATCACCGCGTTGTTCGCCTCGTTGACCTTGTCGCGGATTTGCGTGGCCAGATCGAACTGTGCCTGCAGATCGGCGTCGGTGACGGTGCGCCATGGATGTTTTCTCACGGCAAACGGCTGCGTCATCGTCGTTCGATCGTTGAGGGTGAGCCGCGCCTGATAGGTTCCCGGCAGCACCGTCGGTCCGCTCGCCGTCGCCCCCCAGAGCACCATCCCCGGGAAGCTGACAACCGGCTGCGCCTGGAGGTCCCACGTGACCCGTTGCACGCCGGTCGCCATCGATGCCGTCGTTGGAGGCCCGCCGCGCCCGCCGCCCGTTTCTTCTTCTTCCGATCGCGGGGCTTCGCCCTCCGCCCCTCGACCGCCGCGACCGGCCGGCTGATCGCTGCGACCTCGACCTCCGGATGGTGCTGCGCCGCCGGTGCGACCCGGGCCGGGCCCACCTTCGCGCCCTGAGCCTGTCGAGGTCCCAGCGCGGCCTTCAGGATTCGGTAGCACGCCGTTATACGACCGCACGACCTGACCTTTGCCGTCGAGGATGTCGAGCGTCATCTTCTCGACCGGCTTCTTCAACCAGTACGTCAGCGTGGCCGGATTACCGGACCGTATCGCGTCTCCGGGTTTGAACAGATACGCGTCGGACGCCGTGGTCACCTCCGGCCCGTACTGCCGCAGCGGTCCAATGTCGTCGAGGATGTAGAAGCTGCGCCCGTGCGCCGTGATCGCGATGTCGTTGCCGTCGATCCAGATGTCGTGAATCGGCGTATCGGGCAGGTTGAGCGACAGCGGTCGCCAGTGGTCCCCATCGTCCACGGACAGGTAGAACCCGTGCTGCGTGCCGGCGTAGAGCATGCCGCGCCGCACCGGATCTTCGCGGACGACGTGCGTGTAATCCCGGGCGGGAATGCCATTGACGATTTTCGTCCACGTCCGGCCGAAGTCGTGGGTGCGGAAGATGTAGGGCGAGAAGTCGTTGAGCAGTGGCTTCTTGACGGCGATGTAGGCGGTGCCCGCGTCGAACATCGACGCGTCAATCTGGCTGACGCGCCCGAGGTCGGGCATGTCCTGCGGCGTGACGTTGGTCCACGTCTTGCCGCCGTCGCGCGTCACGTGCACCAGACCGTCGTCCGATCCGGTCCAGAGGACGTTCACGTCCGTCTTCCCCGGGCCGATTGAGAACACCGTTGCGTACACTTCGGGGCTGTTCATGTCGTGCGTGATCGGTCCGCCCGACTCGGTCATCGTTTTCGGATCGTGGCGGGTGAGGTCGCCGCTGATCCGATCCCAGGTCTGGCCGCCGTGTGTCGTTCTCCAGACGTGCTGCGACGCCGTGTAGAGGACGGTCGGATCGACGGGCGAAAAGAGGATAGGGTACGTCCACTGCCACCGTTCAACGAGCGCGCTCGAGGGTTCGCCCGAGAAGAACCGCGGGTACGGGCCGACCTCGCGCACCTCGCCGGTCCGGCGATTGAGCCGGGTGAGAAACGTCCCGTTGTTCGCGCCCGAGTAGAACACGTCGGGATCCTTCGGGTCGGGAGCGATGTAGCCCGGCTCGCCGCCGCCGGCCTGATACGGATCCACGACCGCGCCTCGGCCACCACCGCCCCCGCCGCGGCCGAAGGTCGTATTGCTGCCGACGCATAACGTCGAGTTGTCCTGCTGCGCGCCGCAGACGTGATACGGCGCGGGTTTGGTCGTGATGACGTGATACATCTGCGCGGTTGGAAAATCCTCGTCGGTCCACGCCCGCTGCGGTGCCGAGACGTTGTACGTGATCGTGCCGCCGCCGTCGTTGCCGTCCATGACGTGCTCGGAATCGTCCGGATCGATCCACAGGTCGTGATGATCGCCGTGCGTGCCGTTGCCGATGCTGGCCAGCGTCTTGCCGCCATCGGTCGATCGGAAGGCGCTCGTATTGAGCATGTAGACGATGTCTTTGCTGCTCGGGTCGGCGAACACGTGCGTGTAGTAGAACGCACGCTGGCGGATATTGCGGCCCGCGTTCACCAGTTTCCACGTGGCGCCGGCGTCGTCCGAGCTGTAAAGGCCGCCGTTCTCGTTCTCGATGAGCGCGTAGATGCGGTTCGAGTCCGCACCCGAGATACCGATGCTGATCTTGCCCACGAGCCCCTGCGGCAGGCCTTGATTGCGCGTGATCTCGCGCCAGGTGTCGCCGCCGTCGGTGGACTTGTACAAGCCGCTGCCCGGACCGCCGCTCGACATCTGGTATTCGACGCGGTAGGCCTCCCACAACGCGGCGAACATCACGTTCGGGTTCCGGCGATCGATCGCGACATCCGCGGCGCCGGTCTTCGTGTCCTTGAACAACACCTTCTTCCACGTCGTGCCGCCGTCGGCGCTCTTGAAGACGCCGCGCTCGTCGCACGGCACGCTGTACTTGCAGAAGTCGGCGACGAACACGATGTTGGGATTCGTCGGATGGATCCGGATTTTCGCGATCGCGTCGGAATCGGAGAAGCCGATGTGGGTCCAGGTCTTGCCCGCGTCGGTGGACCTGTAGACGCCGTCGCCGGGCATGATGTTGCCGCGGATGCACGATTCACCCATCCCGATGTACACCGTGTCGGGGTTCGACTCGGAGACAGCGACCGCCCCGACCGAGGCGCTCTTGATCTGACCATCGGTGACCGCTGCCCAGTTCATGCCGCCGTCGGTCGTCTTCCACAGGCCGCCGCCGACGGCGCCGAAGTAGCCTTCCTTCGGCCGCCCTTTCACGCCCGACACGGCAATCGATCGGCCGCCGCGGAGCGGACCGATGCTGCGCCAGCGGAACGCATCGAGGATGGCCTGATCGAAATCGCCCGCCGCCGGCGCGCGGCTCTGGGCTGCCGGCGGCGAATCCGGTTCGGCCCCGATGTTTGCGCGAACACCGAAGGTCCAGCCGGCGCTCACCAGTAACAAGGTCACGAGGATGAGGAAAGGAAGACGTTTGAACATGTCAGCAGGTTGGAGCGAACGTTACGATTGAACGCAAAGGCCGCCAGGGACGCAAACCAGGACGATCACCGCAGAGCTCGCGGAACCCGCAGAGAAAACCGGTGACGTTCTGCGAGTTCTGCGGTTTCTGCGTTGAATGTCGTACCGCGTGGCGGCGTCAGTCAGTCGGACACACTCCTGAAGGGGCGGAGTATAACATTCGCCTATGCATCCTCGAATTCAGGAGCTCGTCGATTACGTCGACGCACAACGAATCGTGCTTCGCCGCGCGTTCGAAGCCGTGCCGCCCGGCCTGCGCGATGTGCCGCCGGCGCCGGGTCAATGGTCGCCGGGCGGGATCGTTGAACATCTGGCGATTGTCAGCGGGCGCGTGACGAAACTCGTGGCCGTGCGGGTCGCCGACGCGCGTGCGGCCGGCGTGGGCCCGGAGACCCGCACCGATCCCCTGTTGCCGACGCTGAACATCGAGCGCGTGCTCGATCGCTCGATCCGCGTGGCGGCGCCCGCGATGCTGCACCCGACAGGGATCGATGCGGATGCGGCATGGGCGGCGCTGGAGCACGCGACAATCGCCTTCCGCGGCGCAGTCACCAATGCCGATGCCCTCGCGCTCGGCGGCATCCTGCATCCGCATCCTTTCCTGGGGCCGCTGTCGCTCTATCAATGGATTGCGTTCGTCGGCGCTCATGAAGCGCGGCATGCTGCGCAGATCGTGGAGCAGACGATGGCGACCGCGTAATGCGAGCAAGCGGCTCCGGGACCTCTGAAAAATCGTTGTGGTGCAGGAATTCAGGCCTGTTTCGCCGCCTTCGCGTGCGGTATGAGAAGCGGGCCGACATCCACGAGGCGTTCCTCTCGCTCGGGTGCGCGATGATCTGCTGGCAGTCGCTGAGCAAGACATGGAGGACGGGCTGAGCGGGTGTCCACTTCCGGCCGTAATCAGGTGTCCACGCCAGCCTCCGACATCCTCCTCAAGACCGGCGTTCACGTGATGAAGAAGTTCGACGTAGTCGGAGGACAAGCTTATGCGCCCCAGCAGCGGCGATGGCGAGCAGGATGATGGTCGTGATGGCCGCGCCGACGGCCGGCGGCAGGCGAACTAGCCCGAGGAGGCCGGCACCTGCGGCTACGAATGCAAAGAACTTCCAGTAGTTTGCCTCGGTCATGCCATGCAGCCGTAGCGCTGGCTGTAATGCGAGCAGAAACACCAGGCCCTCGAGATAGCGGGCGACCGCTGTCCGAGCGAGTTGCTCCGCAATGGCGACACTAAGGCCGATCGGGAACGCTATCGCAAGGAGCCAGAGGATAGGTTTCGGCAACATGATCAGCCCATTTTGATTAGCACCCATTATGGCAGTTCTGCCCCCAGAGCGACACTTGCTGGAGCATCAGCGGAACAATCCGTGTCACACATGTCAGACCCATGCACTCCCGCCATGCAGCCCCGAAGAATGCACAGCCGCCTGCATTTGTGCCGCACCAGTTCCAGGAGTCGCTGAGTGCGTCCGAAGCATACAGTCACCTGCAGGGTACGTCCCGACGCAATGGCATCCGCTGTTGCAGGTTTGACCACCGACAAGGCGGCTTGGACTACCGTCGTCTGGATCGCCGCTTCCTTGGGCCGACAACAGCGAGTATTGCTTGATCGCCTCGTCTGCCTGCCGTAGGCTACCCGGGCGGAACG
>QHWF01000834.1 GCA_003222455.1 Acidobacteriota bacterium | reverse complement strand
GCCGGCCGCACGCGATCGCGCGTGGCGCTGTCGCGGGCGCAACAGGAGGAAGCGGCGTTGGCCTATCAGCGCACCCGGCCGCTGTCGATTGGATCCACCACCGGGCTCGTCACGATCCCGCGCGGATCTCGGTAGCGCTATTTGACCGAGCAGCACCAGCCGTCACAGTGGTGCGAGACGGCGGGCTCTTGGACGATAGCCACAAAACGCTGTTGGCCGGGATACTCGAGGCCTACCAGTTCTCGCTGCTGTAGAGGCTTTACCTCCCGGATTGTAAACTTCGTCAATACCAAGCCGGTCATGCTGCACGACATCAAACGCGAATCGATTAGACGATAAGCCGGGAAGGCGGGTGAGTAGCTGATGCTCCGCCGGTTGCTGGACGTCCGACCTGAAGAGCGCCGCCCGACGACCATTGCGTTCCTTGTACTCTTCGGGATTCTCGCCGCCCACACCATTCTTGAAACCGCGCGCGACGCGCTGTTCCTCGCGCGGCTGCCTCCTTCGCAGCTCCCGTGGATGTACCTCGCCATGGCCGCAATCGCGGTCGGGCTGTCGCAATGGACCGCACGCAGGCTGAGCGGCCCTCGCGCGCTCGCGACCCTTCTGGCCTTGTGCGCCGCCGGGACGTTTGCGTTCTGGGCGATTGGTTCTCCGCTCGGCCCCTGGGCGCTCCGGGCTCTGTATGTCTGGACGGGGCTCGTGAGCACGCTCGCGGCGGTGCAGTTCTGGCTCGTCGTCAGCGAGATCTATACCATTACGCAGGCCAAGCGCGTCTACGCGGTCATCGGCCTGGGAAGCCTGCTGGGTGCGGTCGCCGGCGGCGGTCTGGCGCGCATCGTGAGCAGCCGCGTTGACGCACATCACCTCTTGTTGCTGTCGGCTGCGGTTCTCGGGGTGACGGCCTTCGGGCCGGCCATTCTCCTTCGCAGCCCGGGCGCCGCCCGCGCCAACGACCCGGGAGCCATGGAGCCGGCGTTCGCCGAATGCCTTCGGCGGATTCCCCGTCATCCTTATCTGGCGCGCCTCGCCGGCCTCGTCCTGATCTCGACGCTCGCGGTCACGCTCGCCGATTACGTTTTCAAGAGCGCGGTGGCCCGAGTGGTTCCACCCGAGCAACTCGCATCGTTCTTCGCATCCTTCTACACCGTGCTGAACGGGCTCGCCCTGTTGGCGCAACTGTTCCTCGTGTCCTGGCTGATGCGCGTCCTCGGCGTGAACCGGGCGTTGTGGGTGCTGCCGGCCCTCCTGCTCCTGGGCGCGACTGGTGTCGTGATCGGCGGAGGGCTGATTGCAGCCTTGCTGCTCAAAGGCGCCGACGGTGTGCTCCGTCCATCTCTCCAGCGCATGGGCATGGAACTGCTGTTCGTGCCGATTCCCGATCAGCTCCGTTCGTTCGCCAAACTGACCGACGTGCTCGGTCAACGTGGCGGACAGGCGCTGGCATCCATCTTCATTCTGGGCTGGCTGGCGCAGGGCCGTGGCGACGCCGTGCTCGCGATCGTCTCGGCCCTGCTGTGCATCGTCTGGATCGCCTGGACGGTGAACCTCAACCCGCACTATCTGGAGATCTTCCGCGGCGCACTCCGCGACGGTACGCTGAGGGACACCGTTCACCTGCCGGCCCTCGACATGGGCGCCCTCGAGGTCCTGTTCTCCGCGCTCAACAGCCAGGACGATGCCGAAGTGCTCGGCGCCCTGGATCTGCTCGTTGAGGAAGGCCGCGGGCGGCTCGTGCCCGCGCTCATCCTCTATCACCCTTCTCGCGCCGTGGTCTTCCGCGCCCTCAATATCCTTGCGAAGTCGGGACGCGTCGACTTCGTGCCGATTGCCGATCGCCTCTTCGACAGTCCGGACGCCGAAATCCGGGCGGCGGCGCTTCGCGCCCGGTCGACCGTCCAGCCCGACGCGTCGGTGCTCGGACGCGCCGCCGAGGACCCCAGCCCGCTGGTTCGCGCCACCGGAATCGTCGGTCTGGTCGCAGGCGGGTGGGGCTCTGACGACGCGCGGCAGATCATGGACGACCTGTTGCAGTCGGCGTCTGCGGACACCCACGTGGCCCTGGCTCGGGCGATCGAACGCCAACCCGCCGCGGGGTTCGAGGACGTCATTCTGCGGCTGGCTGCATCCCCTGACAGCCGGGTGGTCCGGCACGTCGCTCACGCGATGGGGAGAATCAAGAGTCCTTCATTCCTCCCGAGGCTGCTCCTGATGCTCGGTCAACGCGAGGTGCGCAACGAGACGAGGGCGGCACTTCTCCAATACGGCGACCAGGCGCTCCGCATGCTCGACGCCGCGCTCGGCGATCGCAACGTGCCGCAGCAGATCCGCCGGCACATCCCCCACACCATCAGCCAATTTGCGCCTGACCAGGCCACGCTCGTGTTGCAGAAGCATCTTCTCGAGGCGTCCGATGGCCTGGTGCGATTCAAGATCCTGCGAGCGCTGGGACGCACCGCTGCCGAGCATCCAGAGGTGGCCCTCGACCAGGCAGCTCTGCGAGTGGCAACGGAGCGTACGATCAATGGCGCGATCGAGCTTCTCTACTGGCGCATCAACCTCGTTC
>QHWF01000833.1 GCA_003222455.1 Acidobacteriota bacterium | reverse complement strand
ATTGTCGAAGTCGGCTACGCCGGGATTGCGCCGAAAGGCGAATTGTTCGCGGGCCAGGCGCTCTATCTCGAATGGCGCTCCGACGAGATTCTGGACGGCTATCTGATCCCCGAGCAGGATTTGGAGTTTCTATAACTCCGCGTCCTCCGTGCTGACTGCCTAGCCCACGAAATGCACCCACCAAAAATGCAACCACGAAGTCACGAAGACACGAAGCACGCACGAAGAATCATGTACTTAAGGGCTTTTCTTCGTGATTTCGCGTCTTCGTGGCAAAAAATGTAGCAACCACGAAGGATGCTGAGGTTCGTGTGCTCGGCACTGGGTAGTCATTACACTACCCGGACGCGTTCCTAGGAGTTCGGGACACGGAACGCGATCAGTTCGGCGCTGTACCCCTGACCGCTGATCGCCAGCACAAGATACTGCTTGCCGTTGTAGAGATACGTCATCGGCGATCCGGTTTGCGGCGCCGGCATGAACACCGCGCCGACCTCCTGTCCCGTGGCTTTGTCGTACGCGCGCAGCATGGCGCCGCGGCCATTCGCGGTCGTGGCGAATCCACCTTCGCCCGCAATCGCAAGCGTCCTGGTCACGAGCACGCCGATGCGGCCCTGACGCCCGGTCCGCGGGATGGTGACGCCCTTCAAGGCCGGATGATTCTTGATGTTGTCGGGCGTCTCACCGTGCGCAATCTGCCAGACGAGCGTGCCCTTGTTCAGATCGAGCGCGGTGATGCGGCCGTACGGCGGCTTCACCAGCGGCAACCCCTGAATCGTCAGGTTCCCTCCGCCTTCACCGCCGGCGCCTCGACCACCACCACCTGCTGCCGGCAACGGCGACCCCGCTTCGCTGATCGTGACCGCGCCGCGGCCTCCCTGGCTCGACGCGGCCGAACCGCCGCCCTCGCCGCCACTCCGTGCGCCGCCTGCGCCGGGGCTCGGCGCATTCGGATTCCGTGCGGTGCCCTGAATCCAGTCGAAGTCGGATCGGGCCAGATCGGGTTTCACCAGTCCGAGCGGAGTCGGGGCTGTGTTGGTGAAGATGTAGAACATCTTCGTTTCAGGATCGAACGCGCCGCCCTGCCAGTTCGCCCCGCCCGTCGCCGCCGGCAGCATCAGCGTCGCCAGCGGCCCTTCCCACCGGCTGACGACCGGCGGCGTGAAAATCGGTCCCAGCTTGTAGCGCGATGCCAGCTTCACGGCCTCTTCGTGCAGCGCCGGCGTGAAGTCGATCAGATCGTCCAGTGACACGCCTTGACGATCGTAGGCGGGCGGTTTCGTGACGAACGGCTGGGTGGGCGAGTACCACTCGCCTGGCACATCGCCCTTCGCCACGGGCCGCTCTTCAATCGGCCACACGGGTTGACCATTCGTGCGATCGAACACGTACAGCCAGCCTTGTTTGGTCGGCTGCGCGACCGCCTTGATTTGACGGCCATCGACGGTGATGTCCGCCAGAATCGGCGCGCACGGGATATCCATGTCCCAGATGCCATGGTGCACCAGCTGGTAGTGCCACTTGCGCTGACCGGTTTTCAAATCGACGGCCACGAGGCTTTCGCCGAATAGCCCGTTGCCCGGCCGGTGACCGCCGTAATAGTCGCCGGTTGGCAGCTCGACCGGCAGGAACACCGTGTTCGACTCCTCGTCTACCGTCATCTGCGCCCAGACACCGGCGTTGCCGGTGTACGACCACGAATCCTTTTCCCACGTGTCGTTGCCGTATTCGCCGGCGAGCGGGATGGTGTGGAAAATCCACAGACGCTTGCCGGTGCGGGCGTCGTATCCGCGCACGAACCCCTTCTCGTGAATCCGGCTCTTCGGCGCGCCGCCGGGCAGGTGTGCGGCGCCGACGACGATGACGTCCTTCGCAATGACGGGCGTGGCGTGCAGGCCCATCTCGCCCTTCTCGATATCAACTGGCTGGTCGTCGTCCATCTTCAGATCGACGATGCCCCTGGTTCCAAAGGACGACACTGGAATTCCGGTCTTCGCATCGAGCGCGACCATGCGGTAGCCGGGCGTCACGTAGACAATTCGTGACTCACGGCCATCGGTCCAGTACGCCAGCCCGCGGCCCGAGAGCTGGCGCGGCGCCGCTTCGCCGCGTTTCCCCTCGTTCTCGCTGTGCATCCAGATCAACTCGCCCGTGCCGGCATCGAGCGCGACCACCGCGCGGCGTGTGCCGGCCGTCGAGTACACGATGCCGTCGACCATCAACGGCGTCCCCTCGAAGTTGAACTCGGGCCGGGGCCCGAGCGAGTCGGTCTTGAACCGCCAGGCGACTTCGAGCTTGTTGAAGGTGTCTCTGTTGATCTGATCGAGCGATGAATAGCGGGTGTTCGCCAGATCGCCGCCGTAGGTGGGCCACTCACCGATCGTCGCTCCCGATTGGCCGCGGACGCCCGCACCGGTCAGGATGCCGATCACCACGAGACCGATGGACAGATGCCGCATCCGAACCGCTGGTAAGAGGCTCATTGATCCAGATTCCTCAGTAAGACGCTGAATGCGCGCCATCATATCGCGATTCAGGCGGCGGACAGGGATGAGTTCTTCACGGCTTCAGGCTTGTGCTTTAGACTTCCGGCGGCTTTCGGCTCTCGGCTTTCGGCTTTCGGACACGGACTCCCAAGAAACTGACCTACTCACGGGCCGACCAGATGCGGCAAATCAGTCACATTAGCCTCTCGCGGGTGGCCGCGAACGGGGCCGCCCCGCCGCGCGCGGAGGCGTCAGCCGTGACAAGCGCTTTT
>QHWF01000827.1 GCA_003222455.1 Acidobacteriota bacterium | reverse complement strand
AACAGGGTCCGATTGTCGAGGTGCACATCCTCCCACTTGAGCGCGAGCAGCTCGCCCAGGCGGCCCAAACTTTCGAGCGCAGCAATGATGAGCGATTGCAGCCGACGCGGAGCAACTCGTCGCTAGCACGCTGGAACAACCCGAGAGTCGTCAAGTTTGAAAGTCACGTCGCCGCGAACGCGCAGTATTTCCTGCACGACAACTTCGCGCGCATCCATGGGACGTTACGCGTCACGCCTGCAATGGCGGCAGGAATCGCGAATCGCGCCTGGAGCCTTGAACAATTGTCGGGCTACGCGACAAAGAGACTGAGACACGCGCGTCAACGAAAGCGGCGTAGAATGACGCGATGGCTCTCACGCGGGACGAATGCGCCCGCATCGATCAGCTTCTCGAACAATTGCGCCTCACGACGGAAGACCTCCACGAATTAGCCAAGCACGCCATGGACCGCGCGCGTGCGGCCTGCCGTGCTGCGGAAACCACCGTCGAGAAGCTGCAAGCAGAACGAGTGGCCCGCCAAGCCGAGAAGAAACCGTAGAGACCTTCCTTTATTCGCTATCTGGCCCGCAGGGGTATACACTGACGCCCTCCACGCGCCCCAGCCAACCCATCGGTCAGTGTGAAAGCCACGTATGTCCTTCATTCCGCTCCCAATTGTTGATGATGCCGACGTGCAACGATTCGTCGATGCGCTCTTGAAAGACAAGGACTTTGCTCAGGCGCCGAGTGCTGAGGCCGCGCACAAGTTCGCGCTTGACTCCCAGCAAGTCGCTCAACAGACACGGGGCTATGCCGAAGCGTTCGCCAGTCGGGTGCGCCAGCGCGTTCAATGGATGAAGCCTTCACGCTGACATGCGGCCCTGCGACAATAGTGGGTTTATACCTCCCTCGGTCATAAACCGCCACTTGCAGTCCAGAGGGGCCAGCACCGATGACCGATGAACCGTTCTCCGTCCCGAACCGCCCGATGGCACCACTGCGCGAGCCCCGCCCCGGCAAGCCGTGGTGGACGCTCACGAAGGGTCCTAGTCGCCTCTCGTGCGAATTGTTCGACAACGGCGTGAACGGGGCAGGGTACCGGCTGTTGGTCAATGGCGCGGTCTTCGTCAGTCGACGCTTCGGCAGGTTGGATCTCGCCGTCGTCGGCGCGGACGACATTCGGTGCCAGCTTGAGCACGACGGCTGGATTGGCATGTATAGCGGCCTGTGTCACACGCATCACGGCGATCAACACGCGTGACGCGCACAGGCAAACCGTCACGGCCAGAGCCCCCGGCGGGCCGACCGATGACGGGCGTGATTATCCGAATTGTTCATGGACAGTCGCATGGATTTATCCGGACGACCGAGGACCGCGAGGTGTTCTTTCATCGATCCGACGTGACCGGCGGCTCGTTTAACGACCTCGCCACCGATGACCCCGTGACCTTCAGGTGGACCGACGACACCGTCAGTGGCCCGCGTGCGATTCACGTACGGAAGGGACACTGATGGCATGCTAGCGAACCGAGGGAAGTGGTGAAGCGAACCAACGGGGCCATCGAACCCGACGTGGCCGCCCTGATCAAACGCAGTAAAGACCTTCAGGATGATGAGGCTGAGGAATTGCACCGGACCGCTGAGGAGTGAGCGAAGAAAGCCGCGCGCGTCAGGGAGGACTCGGCGAACCAGAAGCGACCTTGAACGGTGAGCGCGGGGATGTCACTCGGATCATTTCCCCAGTGGTTTCTGGCGGTGAGTGATGAGGAAGGCAGGTCGACTGCGCGGAATCAACCCTTTGTTGAACCCTGCGCAGGGGTCGCCAGTTGAAATTGGCCGCTCGTCCAGGCCTCGATATCTTCGAGCGCGGTCACAAGAATCACCTCTCGTGGAATTTCAGAACCCGTCACCTTCCTGACGCTGCCGCGAATGGTGCCGTCGGGCGTCCACATCGTCACACCTGGCCTTCCTCCTCGATCCGGCGTTGCGTGCTTCGCGGCCATTCTGAAAGATCACGACCATCCGCAGGCGGCAGTCTTACGGGACTTGCGTTGCGGTCGGGCACTTGCGACGGTGCTCTGCGCTGCTCGCCTGGTCTTACGCGCAGATGCACTTTCTAACTAACTGATTCAATTGCACTTATGAAGATCACTTCGGCATTGCCGTCTACTGTGTTTGCTCCCTGCGTGAGCTGACGGCTCGTCGGCGGAATCGTTGAGCTTCAGATTACCGAAAGAATCGCCCGGGAGGTGCCGATAACGATCAGAGAGCGGAGCAACGTCGGGCGGCCTCAAGAGCCGACCCGCGTCCACGGTCCGTCCGCGCCGTCGACGTGGTCATCCGCTGGTTCGAATGTTTGCAAGGGGGTCGGGCCATGGAATCCAAACACAAGGGCGCGTTCAATGTCGAAGCGTTCCTCGACTCCGCGGGAGTCGCCAGAAGGATCGTCGAGTATTGGCGATCCGAAACTATCTTCACGCAGGGCGATCCGTGCGACAGCGTCCTGTACATCCAAAAGGGTGGCGTGAAGCTGTCAGTGCTCTCCAAGACGGGGAGAGAAGCGGTCGTGGCGATGCTGGGCCCCGGCGATTTCTTTGGAGAAGGGTGCCTGGCGGGTCAACCCGTCCGCATGGGGAGCGCGACCGCGATCACGGGCAGCACCATCCTCCAGGTGGACAAGGATCAGATGGTGCGCCTGCTGCACGAACAACACGCCCTGTCCGATCGGTTCATCACTCACATTCTGGCGCGGAACATCCGCATCGAGGAAGATC
>QHWF01000826.1 GCA_003222455.1 Acidobacteriota bacterium | reverse complement strand
CGTGTCACGCCCCACCTCGCGTTGCTCCACCCGGCTCAGCTTGTCGGCATGGACGAACTCCACCGGGTCCTCGATCGTCACGATGTGCTTGGCGTGGGACACGTTGATGAGGCCGATGATCGCCGCCAGGGCGGTCGACTTGCCGCTCCCCGTCGGGCCCGTGACGAGGATCAGCCCTCGTGACAGCGACGCCAACTGCGCCACGTCCGACGGCAGGCCGAGCTCGTCCAGCGACGGGATCGACGCAGGCAGCACCCGCAGCGCAAGCGCGAGCCCACCTCGCTGGTAGTAGAACGAACCGCGAAATCGGGCGAGCCCCGTCACCTCGAACGCGAAGTCACGGTCGCGGTGCCGCTCCAGCTCCGCGATCCCGCCCTCGCCCAGGAGTGTGTGCGCGACGCGAACAATCGCGTCGGGCCCGGGCGGCGGCAGCTCTTCGGCCGGGGTCAGTGTCGCGGACACTCGAAAGCTGGGCGGCCGGTCAACCGCGAGGAGAACGTCGGTCGCGCCGCGCCGCAGCGCGAGCTTCAAAAGGTCGACGACCTCGAGCGGAAGCCGGTCTGGCCCGACGGCACCGAGCGGTGAGAACTGCGAGCTCGCGACGCTTTCTCCGTTGCTCATGGGCGCACCACACTAACAGACTTCGCCGATCTCGCGACAAATTTTCGCGTCCGCTTTCGCTGCCCGCTAGACGAGACTCCGGCTGTCGTCGTCGTCCCTCTGAATTTCAGAGCCGCGAGCCTCAAAATTTTTGGGTCCGTGCCGGATGATCGCTTTCCGGAAGTACGAGCGCCGTGAATTTCCGCGGCTTTGACACGACGGCGCGGCCGCAAGATCGGCAAGCGGTCTGCAGTAGTGCCTGACGCCCGACTCCGGGGGTACGCCCGGCGTACGCCCATATCAAAGAGGAAACGGAGGGGAGAAATTGGGAACGCTGAAGCTTGTGAAAGGCAGGCTGGCAACCGAGGCCGGGTTCACATTGATGGAGCTGCTCGTCGTCGTCTTGATCGTCGGGATTCTGGCGGCCGTGGGCGTGCCGCTCTACCTGGGCTATGTCCGCGACTCGCGCCTCGCCGAAGCGAAGGCGCTGGCAGGCGAGGCGCTCACGGCCGCGCAGGCATGCGCCATGCTGAACTCGGGGAGCGAAGCGACGAACTGTACCGTCGCGCTGCTCTCCGAGCGCATTGGCGTTACGACCGCGGGCGTTACGGGCGACGGCAGATGGGAAGTCGGCATCACCACCGTGACCCTCGACACCACCACGAACAACAGGTTCCTGGGAGGCCCCGTCACCGTTGCGGGACGGGTGGCGCCAGTCGATAACATGGCCGCGGGAATCTTCATTGACACCGGGTCAGGCGTCCTGACGATGAGGTGCAAGACGGATGGGACCGCCGTCGCAGCGACGGACGGCACCTGCTGACGGCAGCGTCTTGAGGGGCCTCCGGCCGTCGTCGCCCCTCTGAATTTCAGAGCCGTGATCTCAGAAATTTTTGATCCGTGGCCGGATGATCGCCTTCCGGAAGTGCGAGCATCGCGAATTTCCGCTGCGTTTTGGCCCGGACGTCTCTGGCCGCAGATCGGCACGGCGCTTGCTCGGTAACGCCAACACAAGATTCCAGGCGCAGACCAATAGAACAGGACGAGAAAAGGAGAAAGAGATGCTCAAGCTTCTGAGAGGCAAGAAGGCAAGCGAAGCGGGGTTCACGCTGATGGAGCTGCTCGTCGTCGTCTTGATCGTCGGGATTCTGGCGGCTGTGGGCGTGCCGCTCTACCTGGGCTACGTCCGCGATTCGCGCCTCGCCGAGGCGAAGGCGCTGGCGGGCGCGGCGTTGACTGCCGCGCAGGCCTGCGCCTTTCAGAACTCTGGGAGTGAAGCGACGAACTGCACCACTGCGCTGCTCTCCGGGCGGATGGGCACCGACACGACGGGCGTCACGGGCGACGGCAGATGGACCGTCGCCGTCACCACCGTGACCCTCGACACCGTCAACAACAACAGATTCTTGGGAGGTCCCGTCACCGTCTCGGGAATTAACGCGCCACTCAACAACCTGGCCGCCGGAATCTTCATCAGCGGGACGGGTGTCTTGACTATAAGGTGCAGGACAATCGCTGGTGCCGTCACATCGGCGGATGGCACCTGCTGACGACTTCGAGGGAAGGCCGGCACACCGCCGCGCCTTCCCTCAAGTCTTCCGCTTGGCTCTGCATTGGTCCCACTCGTCAAGCGCTCGGCCGAGAATCTTCGCCGCACGCCGGCCGTTGTCGCAGGCCTCGGGGTTGTGGGTGATCGCGAGGGAGTTGCGGAAGGCCTGAAGCGCCTCTTCGAACTCCCCGCGGATGGCGAGCACGGTGCCGAGGTTGTTCCACGCGAGCGCGTTGTAGCGGTCCATCGCAAGCGTCTCGCGATATCGGGTATCGGCGCCCGAGAGGTCGCCTTGCTGCTGCAGCGCGGTGGCCAGCATGAAGGAGATGTTGGCCCGGGTCCGTGGAAGCGCGCGCGGCATCCACGCGATGGCCTTCTTGAAGGCGTCGACCGCTTCGTCGGGTCTCCTTGCGTCGAGCAGGGCGGCGCCGAGGTTGTTATAGGCCAGGGCGTTCGACGGATCGACGCGAACGGCGTGGCGCCAGAGGGTCAGCGCGTCTCGCCAGGCCCCGGCCTGGTTCACGCTCTGGGCCTCCAGGGCGACGACCAGGAGGACCGCCGTGACTGCGAGAGCAAGCGCGGCTTCGCGCCCCCGGGCCCAAGCGCGCCTGAGCGCCAGCGCGGCTCCGCCGCCGACCAGGAGGGC
>QHWF01000825.1 GCA_003222455.1 Acidobacteriota bacterium | reverse complement strand
AATAGCCTTCGGCATCACATCCTCCTCTTCTTCTTTGTGTTTGGCACTCAGAGCTTCAAACTACCTGATGCTTTGCGACGAATTAAGTCATGAAGTCAACCAGATGTAGCAGACTTTTTTTGAAGACTTTTTTCAGTCTTCCAGATCCTTAATTTGCTGGGACTTGTCAAAGCGCTACCTGCCTCGCCCATCTACTGCGATAAAACTTTGATCGACTCCAGGTTTCCACCGCCGCAACAACCTCTTGGCCGGACTCGAATCGCATCAGCGCGGCAGAGTGGCGAATCGTGATGCTCGCCAGCCTTGGCGGCACGCTCAATCGCGTGAGAGTTGAGTTGAGAGTTGACCTCCCGCAGCCGCCTCTCGAGAAACCGGCGCTCGCTGTCGTTGGTCACCAGTGCGAGCGCTCGTTTGTGGCTAGCAGCCGACTCGTCAGATCGTCCGAGCCGGCGCAGGTAATGAGGGCGTCAGCGAAGTCCTTCGCGAAGATGCCGAAGATAACGAAGTCGTAAGGCTTGACCGCGTTGCGAAAACGTGAAGCGCCTGGCCCGCCGGCTCCCGCAGGCCTAAACCGAGGTTCACCGAGGAACTTCGGCCTAAAGAAACCATGAAAAAGTCGCCGCGCTACATCAGGAATGAAGTTTCACAGGCGGTGAGGGCCCGCACTTACGGAAGCCGGAGGTGAGAATTCAGAGGTGAGAGGTGAGAGTTGAAAGTTGAGAGTTGAAGGAAAGTGGAGACTGTGATTGTGACGGAAAAGAGTTTCGCAGACCCGCGCGACACGGAAGAGGAAGGTTCGCGCACGTCGCGCCACGCGCGAGCAACCCGTCGCACGGTCTGTGACGACCGCGATCGTGGGGTCTGCTGCGCGTGGCGAATCCTTCTGTTCTCACACTACGGACGGATGCGGATGCGTCCCTTGAGCTCCTTCCCGGTGGTCAGAGAAACTTCGAACCTGACGTCCGCGTCGTCCGTGCCGTCGAGGCGCGTCACCGTGAAGGTGCAACTCTTTCCCGTGGCAAGCGCCGTGTTCGGGTTCGCGACGGAGGTGACGGTGGCGTTCTTAGCCTTTTCGACCTCGACATCACCGTCAACAGTTCCAATCGTGCACGACGAGATCTTGGTCGATAGCTCCGACGTGGCGATGTCGAAATTGAACGTTTTCACTTGATTATTAGCCGTTCCGGCGCCGGTCACTTCCCAACGCTTCGTAAACGCAATCGACGCTTCTTCTCCTCCCCCGATCTCGACCGGAGGGTTCGTTTGCCTGCCCATGTCGACGCTGACCGCGATTTCGCCCGCTGTCAGGTCCCGGGCCCAGACGCGCGATTCGTCGATCGTGCCGGTGAACGGATTGTTCGCACCCGTAGTGGTGCAGGGCGTGGTCGTGGTTGACCCGTTGAGGCGTCCGAGATAGAAGTCCCGGTTCGGTTGGTTGTAATTGATGGCAGTGAATCCAGTGGCCGGTGCCGTGCCGTCCGCGGTCTGAAGGACTCCATCCAGATACAGTTTCAGGCCAGTTGTCGTTCCATCCCATGTACCCGCCAGATGGTGAAAGGCGCCATTGAAAACGGCGGCCGAAGAAGCGGGAACAGCGACCGTACCCGACGGCGACCGGGCCAGCGCCGTGGCCGGGCCGTTAGTTGTGAGGATGTCGAAGTGGACACGGGATTGCCCGGCCGGGGCCGTCGCATCAACCTGATTGAACGAGTACGATGCGTTGCACAAAGTCGTTGCCCCACTGAAGCCCTTTGACAGGACGTACGCGTTCGTCCCTGCGGCCGATGGCGACGCCGCTTTCACCCATGTTTCAACGGTGATCTTGCTCGGGGGCTCCATCGTTGGATCGTGGCCGACTTCCATGTAGCCGCCCGTACTGGTGGCGATACCCGAACCGAACCGTCCCGCGACGCCGGTTTGGGCGCCATCGAACAACACGCCGGTGTTCCCATCGCCCGTTGAATCAGGCGTGAGGAAGGCGGTCGGCGAGGTCAACGCAAAGATGTCGTCGAGGTGCCACAACGCCCGCAGCAACGTCGGGCTGTCGTCATCGTCGTCGTCTCCGAGCATTCCGTGCAGCGACACGCCTTGCATTATCAAGATCACCACGAGCGCCGCGACCGTCAGAACTCCTCCGAGAATTGCCTTCCGCATCGCATCCTCCCCTTCTCTGTCTGTCAGTTAGTACGCGGCAACTCGATCTACCTCATCCTTACGCAGCGAATTAAGACACAAAGTCAACCAAGTGTGGAAGACTTTTTTCATCCTGTGAGCGGATTTTGTGCACGCTTCAACCTGACTAAAGGATCCAAATGTCGGACAAAAGTCTGCTTTTTGGATCCTTAACTCGTTCAAACGCGCTGAGGCGCACACGCATCCACCCATATAATTTGCCGATGAACGCTGGCCGGCGCCAGGTTTCCACGGCCGCAACGACCGCTTCGCCGGACTCGAAGCGCATCAGCGCGGCAGGGTGGCGAATCGTGCTGCTCGCCAGCCTTGGCGGCTCCCTCGAGTTTTACGACTTCGTTATCTTCGGCATCTTCGCGAAGGACATCGCCCACGCTATCTTTCCCACTCCGACGCCGCTCATCTCCCTGATGGCGTCGTTCGCCGCCTTCGCGGCCGGTTACCTGGCCCGCCCGATCGGCGGCATCTTCCTCAGCCACTTCGGTGATCGCTACGGCCGGCGTCTCGTGTTCCTGATCTCGATCTTCGT
>QHWF01000820.1 GCA_003222455.1 Acidobacteriota bacterium | reverse complement strand
TTTTTGACGGGCTGGCGGCAAAAGCCACGCATGCGCGCCGGGAAGGGGCTGGCGGCACCATGGAACGCAAAGGCCGCGAAGGCCGCTAAGCAAATACTGTCTTGCTTTGCGTCCTTTGCGGCCTCTGCGTTCGATCGTGACGTTCGCCCTAGGGCGCCTTCTCCCACACATACGTGCGGCCCATCGCGTACTTCTCGAACCACTCGAGCTCGACGTTAGCCTTGAACAGCAGGTGACGGAGCTCGCCCCACTGATGGGGCTCGCGCGGCGCAATCCACAGGCGGGTCGGGACGGCGTTGCTCCGAAGCGCGCGAAACATCTCGATCGCCTGTTCCTTCGGCACCCGCGCGTCGTTCTCGCCGGCCAGCAGCAGCGTGGGCGTGGTCACGCGAGCAACGTCTTTGAGCGGCGAGCTGTCCCAGTACGCCGCAATCGGCGCGTTCTGCTGCCACGGCGTGCCGCCGAACCAGATCGTGCGGTTCATCCGAGTGTCGGTCTGCCCGTAGAGCGACGTCCAGTTCGCGACGCTCGCACCCGATGCGGCCGCCTTGAATCGCGACGTCATCGAAATCAGCTTGTTCGTGAGGTGGCCGCCGGCACTCCAACCCATCAGCACCAGCCGATCGGGATCGGCGATCCCGCGCTGAATCAGCGCGTCGACGCCGGAGATGATGTCGAAGGGCATGTTCTTGAAGTAGTGACCGATGACATCGCGAAAGAACTCGTTGCCGTACCCGGTGCTGCCGCGATAATTTGGCCTCAGCACCAGATAGCCTTTTGCTGTCAGCACCGGAAAGTAATTCATCACGAGGCCCGCACCCGCCCCGAACTTGTCCGATTCAAAGGGCCCGCCGTGCATCTGCACGACGACCGGATATTTCCTGGCCGGATCGAACTCGAGGGGATAGAACAGCACTCCTTCGATAGCCGTTCCGTCGTTGCTGACCCATTCGAACTTCTCCTGACGGGGCAGGATGAAGTCGCGCTCCAGCCGATCGAACGTATCCGTCACCCGTGTGGGCGCGGACTTCTCGCGGAGCGACATCGTGTAGACGTCGCCGAACCGCGTCGGCTCGTCGAACTGCATGACCATCGTGCCGGCCGGGCCGACGATGTTCCAGCCCGGCGGGATGTAGTGCTTGCCGTCGGTCAGCTGCGCGCTCCGGCCCGAGCGGGCGTCGATCCGAAAGACTTCGCTGTGCACGCCCATGTTGACGATGGCGTAGATCGATTGCCCGTCCGGCGCCCAGGCGGCCTGGTCCACGGCGTATTTGAAATCGGGGAGCATCAGACGGACCGGACCGCCGTCAACCGGTGCGACGAAGAGATTCGAGTTGTAATACGGTTCGAGGCGGTCGTTGCTTTCGGCGAGAAAGAGGACCTGCCTGTTGTCGGGTGACAGTTCGGCGCCGCTCTCTTCGATCGTGTTGTGCGTGAGCGCGCGGGCGTTCGCGCCGTTCGCGTCCATGATCCAGATTTCACCGAGCGGTGTGTCCGCCGTCAGCGGCGACGGCGCGCGATGAAAGACGATGCGTGTCCCGTCGCGGGACAGACGGAAGCCGAGCACCGACCAGTCGCCCGACGTCATCTGCGTTTCCGCCCCGGTGCCGACGGCGACCTTCCATACGTGCCGGTGCTTGAACGTCGTTTCGTCCAGTGCGTAGACATCGTCGCGCACGCCCTCGCGCTCGCGTTCGTCGGCGGTGCGCGGGTCCGAAGCGGCGAAATACACGGCGGAGCCGTCAGGCGTCCAGGCAGGCGGAATACCGGCGCTGACGTTTGTCGCGTGGTGTGTCAGCGCCCGCGCCTCGCCGCCGCCGGCGGGCAGCAGGTGCAGCTGGCCGTCGCGCCAGAAGACGAGCGTGCGGCCGTCGGGCGACCAGCGGGTGGTCCCCGGCGCTTCGCCCGTTTCGCCAAAGGTGAGTTGTTCCGGTGCGCCGCCGATGGGCTGCCGCCACAGGTTCCACACCGGGCGGCCTGCTTTCCAATCGGCGTGACTGCGCATGTAAGTGAGCGTGCGGCCGTCGGGTGAGAGTTGAGGGTCGAGGAGGCGCGGCAGCTCGGCCAGGTCGACGAGGGTCATCGGACGGCGAGCGTGCGTCTGGCCTGCTGAATCCAGGACGAAAACGCACGCGACAAGTGCCTGTGCGGCG
>QHWF01000819.1 GCA_003222455.1 Acidobacteriota bacterium | reverse complement strand
CTGATGAATGCTCAGCGCGTGTGGATTCTGCACCAGCGCGGCGAAGAGCAGGTCCAGCGCTTCCGAGGGCCGGGCGCGCGCCGTCAGATGGCGCGACAGCGCCAGGCGCGCGCGCCAGTCCTGGGAATTCTCTTCGATCAGACGGCGGCAGAGCCGGGTGAACCGCTCGGGATTGGCCGTGCGGACCGCGAGCGCCTCGAGCCGATCGAACGCAAGATACGCGCGATCGGGCGCGATCTCGACAAGCTTTTCCCAGATGGCCGCAGCATCGCGTTCGTTCCCTTCCGCGACACGGACGTCGCCCAGGTTCAGGTACGCCGGCACGGCGCGCGGATCGAGATCGATGGCCGCCGCGAAGCGTCGAGCCGCTTCGGCGTAATCCGTTCGGCGCAGGGCCTCGAGGCCGATCTCGTTCTCCAGGAACGCCAGAACGGCCTGGTTCCGCGGCCGGGTGTTGCCGTCGGCCAGGGCGGCGAGGCGCTGGCGGGTATCGTACGCCTCGAGCCACTGATGCTGCTCCTCCTGGAGCTTCTGCAGGTTCACGAGCGCGTACTCGTTCTTCGCGTCGAGCCGCAGCACCTCAGTGAATGCTTCGTGCGCCCGTTCGACGAACCCGCCGCGCTTGTAGTCGAGCCCGAGACACAGCAGGACGTATGCGTGTTCGAGCCTGCTGAGACCGGAGCGCTGGAGCAGGCCCTGGTGGACGGTGATCGCCTTCCCGACCTGCCCCTTCTCGCGATACAGGTTGCCGAGGATCATGTGCACTTCGAGCGCATCGGCGTCGAGACTTGCGGCGCGACTCAACTCTTCAATCGCCAGGTCGATCTGGTTCGCGACGAGGAAATTCAACCCGAGAATGTAGTGGGGCGATTCGCGCGCCCGTCGCCGGTCGATCCACTTTCCGTCGCGCAGCTTGTAGCGCTCCCACGCTTTGCCGATGGTGAGACCGGCCAGCAGCGCGACCAGCGCCGCCAGAAGCGGGGCATAGGCGCTCATGACTGGCGCTCGCCGCCGGCGGCGACCGGCGTCTCCTTCAAGTACTCGCGCACGATCGGATCCCATTTCTCTTGCGCTCGCAGGATGACCTCGATCAGCTCCCGCGCGGCGCCATGCCCGCCGCGCGCCAGGCTCACCCAGTGCACACGCGATGTGACGTCCGCGGCGGCATCCGCCGGCGCGGCCGCAAGGCCCGCTCTCGCGAGCACCGGCAGATCGACGATATCGTCACCCATGTAGGCGACGTGATCATCGTTCACGAGCAGCTGATCCACGATTTGTTCGTAGGTTTCCAGCTTGTTGGCAACGCCCTGATGGAGCAGTGTGACGCCGAGCTGTGCCGCGCGCCGGGCCGTCGGCGCCGACATCCGGGCAGACAGGAACCCGACCGTCAGGCCGGCGCGCTGGGCGAGCACGATTCCCGTGCCGTCCTTGATGTCGAATTGCTTGCTTTCGGCGCCGTCCGCGTGCAGCAGGATCTTGCCGTCCGTGAGCACGCCGTCGACGTCGAACAGCACGAGCCTGATCCCTCTGGCCTTCGCCTCGATCGAACTAAGAGTCACATGTCACCCAGACAACCCATGCCTCACGAACGTACAACGCAGAACCCGCGGAACCCGCAGAGACAAATTCGCTCTGCGCGTTCTGCGTTGATCGTCGTTCCGGCGACATTTCGATCACCAGAGGTCGTGCAGGTGCACGACGCCCACAACACGTTTGGGCCGATCCCCATCGGCGACGACAATCGACGTGATTTTGCGCTGTTCCATGAGGTCGAGCGCCGCAGCGGCGAGCGTGGTGCGCGGAACCGCCACCGGATCGGGTGTCATCAGATCGCCGGCGGTCAGCTCGAGAATGTTGGCGGCACGCTCCATGTGGCGCCGGAGGTCGCCATCGGTGATGATGCCCAGCAGCGCGTCTTCGCCGCGCTCGGTGCCGTCCCCGTCAGGTCCGACGACGCAGGTCATCCCAAGGCCCTTGCAGGACATCTCGTAAATCACATCGCGCATGCGCGTCGTGCTGCGCACGATCGGGCACTGCGCTCCCGCGTGCATCAACGCCTCCACGCGCATCAGCCGTTTTCCGAGCTTCCCTCCCGGGTGAAGGCTCACGAAATCCTCTTGCCGAAATCCCTTTTCGACGAGCAGTGTCATCGCGAGCGCGTCGCCGAGCGCGAGGGCAGCCGTCGTGCTGGCGGTCGGCACGAGGTTCAGCGGGCACGCTTCAGCGGCCACGCTGCAGTCGATTGTCACATCGGCCGCCTGAGCGAGCGTCGATCGCCTGCCGCCCGTAATGGCGATCAGTTTTGCGCCGAGGCGGCGGATGGTTTCGATCAACCGTAACAGTTCATCGGTTTCGCCGCTGTGCGACAACGCAACCACGACATCGTCGCGCTGAATCACGCCGAGGTCGCCGTGAGTGGCCTCCGCGGGGTGCAGGAAGAAGGCGGCCGTTCCGGTGCTGGTCAACGTTGCGGCAATCTTGCGGCTGATGATGCCCGATTTGCCCATGCCCGTGAGGATGACGCGGCCCTTGCAGTGACT
>QHWF01000818.1 GCA_003222455.1 Acidobacteriota bacterium | reverse complement strand
ACGAAGCACGCACGAAGAATATGTACAGAAGGGCTTTCTTCGTGGTTTCGTGTCTTCGTGGCAAGAAATGTAGCAACCGCCAAGGATGCTGAGGTTCGTGTGCTCGCCAGCAAGGCGGATCCCCCACTCTGAGGCAATCCCGCGCCATCGGGCATCGTGGTGGACGTTGCCCGCTCGGCGCACGATCGCAATAATAGCCGCACGGTGGAAATTCACGCGCCGCACCGCCCGATCTCGTCGCTGATAGAAGGGCTCGTCGCTTCATCACTGATAATCGGTGGTTCTGTTGCGTCCGGCCAGGCGCCCGCACCCGCCGCGCCGATGCTCCAGGAGCCGAAGACGATTCTCTTGTGGCCCGCCGGCGCGCCCGGCGCTCTCGGGCAGGACGAGGCCGACAAGCCCGCGCTCACCATTTACATGCCGCCGAATACGACCGGGCCATTGACGGCGGTCATCATCGCGCCCGGCGGCGGCTACCAGCGCCTGTCGATGAATCTGGAAGGGCGTGAACCTGCGAACTATTTCAACGCGATGGGGATGGCGGCATTCGTGCTGCGATACCGGCTCGGGCCCCGCTATCACCACCCGATCGAGCTCGGCGACGCGCAGCGCGCAATCCGCACCGTGCGCGCGCGAGCCGACGAATGGCACATCGCCGGCGATCGCATCGGCATCATGGGATTTTCGGCCGGCGGTCACCTCGCGTCGACCGTCTCGACGCGTTTCGACAAAGGCAATCCTGACGCAGCCGATCCAATCGATCGTGTCAGCAGCCGGCCCGACTTCGCCGTGCTCGGCTATCCCGTGATCTCGCTGGTCGAGCCGTGGACGCATCAAGGGTCGAAGACCAACCTGCTCGGGGAGAATCCCGATTCCACGCTGGCGCGCAGCCTCTCAACTGACACGCAGGTCGGTCCCGCGACGCCGCCGACTTTCATCTACCAGACCAACGCCGACACGACGGTTCCCGCCGAAAACGCCGTGACCTACTTTCTGGCATTGCGCAGGGCTGCTGTACCCGCCGAGCTGCACGTGTTCAAGGACGGGCGTCACGGCACCGGGCTCGGACTGACGGATCCGGCGCTGTCGGAGTGGCCGAAGCTCCTGGCGAACTGGTTGCGCGCCAGCGGCTTCCTCAAATGACGACGATGAACCGCGCGCTCCCGGTGGTGGTCACATGACGCGCCGGGCGGACGACCACGACGTCCGCAACGAGCAGGTGCTGGCGCGGCAGCTCTCGGCCGCGCAACAGGTGATGATGGCGCTCGGCGGCGCCATCGGGACGGGCCTGTTCCTCGCCAGCGGCCTCGCGGTGAACGTCGCCGGCCCGGCCGTCATCCTCGCCTACGTGATCGTGGCGGCAATCGCGTTGCTGCTCGGCGCCGCGCTCACCGACATGGCCGTTGCGCATCCGACGGCAGGCGCGTTCGGCGTGTACGCCGGCATGTACGTATCACCGTTTGCCGGATACGCCGTGCGGGTCAGCTACTGGCTGATGGAAGTGATCGCCACGGGCGGACAGCTGGTCGCCGCGTCCATCTACATGGGCTACTGGTTTCCCGCCGTGCCGGGCGCGCTGTGGGTGTTCGCGTTCGCGTCCGCGCTGATCTACGTCAACTCGCGGGCCGTCGGCGAACTGGGGATCGTCGAGTACTGGCTCGTGACCATCAAGGTCGCGGCCGTCGTGCTCTTCGTTGGCTTCGGGGTGCTCGTCCTCGCCGGCGCCACCGGCGAGCCCGCGATCGGCCTGTCGAACGTCACCGGGCACGGCGGGTTCATGCCGTTCGGCATCAGCGGCGTGTGGCTCGGCTGCTGCTTCGTGATCTACTCGTTCATCGGCGTGGAGATTGTCGGCGTCACCTCGGGCGAGGCGTCGGATCCGGCGCGGACGATTCCACGCGCGATGCGACGGATGGTCGTCGGCCTCTCGGTGATCTACATCGTCACGGTCGCGCTGCTCGTGGCGCTGACGCCCTGGAACCAGCTCGGGATCGGTGAGAGCCCGTTCGTCAGCGTGCTGCGGCGGCTGGCGATCCCGGGCGCCGCGGGAGTGATGAACGGCGTCGTGCTGCTGGCGGCGCTCTCGAGCGCGAACGCGAACATCTACCTGATTGCCCGCACGCTGTTCTCGCTGGCGCGCGGCGGATTCGTCCCGCGCCGGCTCGGCGCGGTCAGCGAACGCGGCGCACCGGTCGCGGCGCTGCTCGTCTCGAGTGCCGGTCTCGCCGTAGCGGTGCTCGTGCGCGCGTTCTGGCCGCAGTCGGCCTACGTGTGGTTCTTCGGTGCGGCGCTGTTCGGCGCGCTGTTCGTGTGGCTGATGATCTTCGTGACGCACATCGCGTTCCGCGCGCCGCGCGTGCCGATCGCGTCGTGCGCCGGCGCGGGGCTGATTGCGGCGATTCTCGTGTCGACGTGGTGGGTGCCCGATCTCCGCTCGACGCTCGTGGCCGGCGGGCCGTGGCTGCTGCTGCTGGCGATCGGCTATCGTGTCTCCGTGGCGAGACGCGTCTCGGACATGGCCGGCAGCACGCTCACGTGAACTCGTGTCTCTACCACCTCGGCTCAGCGCAAAACATCAGGCCGTCAGACGAGCGAGTGCGCGCCCGAGACAGCTATCGTCCAACTTGAACGGACAATGACCTCACGAACGAGTGTTTCTCGTCGGCCGTGCCTTGTCGTGGTTGCGCCGCTGCGCCAGCTTCAAAGCCGATCGCGTGGGCTCCCAGTGCGACGTGACCGGCCAATCGCCTCGGACCATCCGCTCCGCAATGTCTCCCAGCCTGGTCCGTTCCGGCTCCGGCAGGTTCTGTACGAAAACATCGACGGCACGATCGA
>QHWF01000817.1 GCA_003222455.1 Acidobacteriota bacterium | reverse complement strand
TCGTGTCGTCGTTCGGCCGGGTCGCTACCCGGGCGCAGCTCGTCAATCGCGAACTCGATCGCTCGCTCGACGACCTCACGCCGGAGCAGATCGCGCTCGAGTGAAGCGAGCACAGCGTGGTCCGTCGCCTCCATCAGTGCTTCGAGACCGTTCACGCACACCGTTCGGCCGCGCTGGTGGTGATAGCCGCAGAGGTAGCCGAACTTCCGGGTCGAGCCGTAGTCGCAAGAGCGAGCCATCAGGCTGCCGCTGCACACTGCGCACTGAGCGAAGCCCGTGAGCAGATAGTTCGAGTCGATCGCCTTCACGGCCGACGCTCGCCCGTTTCGCTTCCCGTTCGTGCTCCAGAGATAGCTGGCGCGCGCTTCCTCGAGCCGGCGATGTGCCGCTGTCCCAGAGCGCGTCGTGGACGATGCGCAGCTCGGGCGCCTCGCGGTGTCGATTTCCAACACGGGTCCGTCCAGCGCACTCCGTGAGCGGGGTCGCCGATATACTGGTCAGCGCCAGCGGTCACAAGGCAACAAGCTCAAGAGGGACGATGCCGAGTACAACTAGACGATCGATTTTCCTATTAGCCTCGGCGCTGATAGCATTCTTAGGTTGCGCCTCCGATCTTCCTCAGCCAGATCACGCCGAATTGGTCCGTTCACGAAGTGGGCAAATTGTTGATGCCGACACGGGCCAGCCGATTGTAGGAGCTCTTGTGCTTGATGCTTTCTATCTCTGGCCCAACCGTGGGTTCGGTAACTTGCCAGTCTCAAAAGTGTTTCGCGATTCAGCGGAAACATGGAGCGATCAGGATGGTCGCTTCACGCTTACGGGCCCGTTTAACGATCGGTCCTGGTCGACGGATGGTATCTACATATTTAAGGCCGGGTATGGTCCCTGGCGGTTTAGGGGCCAGACCGACGCAGGGCCGGGCGCCGGGGAAAGGGGGTCGTGGCTAAAGAGTACCTGGGAGCAGTTCACCATGGTTGGAGTGGTGATTGAGCTCCGACCGCTGCGGACTCAAGAGGAAAGGCTGAAGTACATCGACCGCGGCTGGGATCCGAGCGACCGGCTTGAACCGGGCTTTCCACGCCCGACGCCGTTCGGGCCCTTGTACTTCTTTGACGTCCCGGCGGACCGGCTATCTCGGTTCCAGCAAGCAGTAGATGCTGAGCGGGCCAGTCTTGGGTTGGTGCCCCGGCGCCTTGACGGTCATCGTCAGCCTCGGTAGGCGGTCAACATTCATGGCCGTATAGATTCTCTTCCTTTTGCCCTGACTCATCGGTTGTCACATTGCGGCGCACTCTTGCCTCCGACGTGAGCTGTGTTCTTGTGGCAAACGCCGATGGCAACCGCTGCGGAAATGCCGACGATCACGGCGCGGGACAGAGCCCTCTCAAGGCTGAAACACGCGTTCCCCTCCGGCTGACGTATCCCGAGCTTCTCCCAGTGCACTGTCGGTCTTTTTGATCCTCGTGTTCCTTCCACCACAACAGGCCGCGCGGCCCGAAGCGCCGCGCCAAGCACGCAGGACTGTGGCTGTCATGATGGGATGGACTCCTCCGGCGGGAACGATATCCAGCCAGGGCAGTACATCGGAGAGTATGCGGACCCGACGAACGGCAACTCTGACGCCCCACACGTCGGTCAAGTCCGGACCTTGCTGGATAATTTCGACGGGGAGGCGCTCGGGATGTGGCGCACGGCGGGCCGCGTGCGCTCGGCGTGGGCACGGTCGAGCTCCTCGCGGATCGCCCGCGCTGCTCGAACTCGCCGACGGTGAGGCCGCGCCACCGGTCGGCCGCGCGGATGACGGCGGCGTACATCAGCTTCAGCACCGGCCGCTCCCCGAAGGCGTGCGGGATGATCTTCGTGCGACGTCGCTCCTCCAGGAGGAGCCGCTCGAGCAGGTTGGTGGTGCGGACCACGCGCCGATGGCGCAGCGGGAAGCGGAGGTGGGCGATGCACGCTCGAAGTCGTCGCGAAAGCATTGCACGACGGCCGGCAGGTCGCGCTCGTACGCCGCGACGAAGTCGTCGCGCAGGACAGCGGCGAGCGCCGGCGACGCCGCCTCGTAGCACCCGCGGGCCCGCAGCGCGATCTCCGGCCACTGGCTCTCCGGCGCTTTGCTGCGGAGATTCCGCATCCGGTGGACGAGGCACCGCTGGCGGAGCGCCCGCGGAAAGCACGCCTCGACGGCGCGAATCAGGCCCGGCGCTCCGAATGGCCCGATCCTGGTAACATTGTTTAATGCTCGGACTCAGTTTTGCGATCGCCTTTTTTGTCGATGCTAGCCTAATCATCGCCGCATACCTGTATACCAGGTTCGTCTTCAGCGGATACTTGCGCAAGCACCACATCAAGCAATGGGAGCAGTTGCTCTACGGTCACGAATATCGCGGCCTGAATATTCTCTCGTTCGACAAGACCGCAGCCCTTTGGAGATTTCGGTGTGAATCGAATGATGACCTTGGCGATCCGCGCATATCTCGGATGCGACGTATCTCGATCCATCTCTTCAATACGGCGATGATCGCATGGCTGACTCTTATCGGTGTCTTCTTGGTCGGCAGCATTTTCTTTGTACTAGTCTTGAAATAGCACTTCATCTGAAGCTATTGCGCCACGATCTCCAAGGAATGCTTCGATAG
>QHWF01000816.1 GCA_003222455.1 Acidobacteriota bacterium | reverse complement strand
TCCGACGAATCGCCTCGTGCCGTCGCGTCCCGGCTACGACCTCGATTACGAGCGACTGTTCGTCCTGGCAGCCGAAACACACACGCTCGTCGAAATCGACGGCGCACCCGGGCACCTCGATCTCGACGGCGCGCTCGCCCGCCGTGCCGTCGCGGCCGGGGCGACGCTGGCCGTCAGCAGCGATTGCCATCGGGCGGAACTGCTCGAGCGACAGATGGGCCTGGGCGTGCTGCTGGCGCGACGCGGCTGGGTCGAGCCCCGGCACGTCGTGAACACGCAGCCCGTCGAAGACGTTCGCGCGCGGATCGCCCGGAAACGCGCCGGCCACTGACCTCTGCGATTCATGCGCCGCCGCGACTTACTACCGGCTGTGATCGTTGGCTGCGCGGCGTTCGCGCTCTATCGGTCCACCCTCCTCCCCGGCGTCGATTTCGGCGACACCGGATCGTTTCAAGCGACCGTCGGTTCGCCGATCATCACGCCGCGGAAAGGCTATCCGCTGTACTTCGCCATCGCCCGGGCCTTGGTGTGGCTGACCGGGACCGAGCCGGCCCACGCACTGAACCTCGCGTCCGCCATCCAGGGCGCGATTGCCTGTGGTCTGCTGACGGTCGCCGGCATCGAGCTGACCGGGTCGACGCTCGCGGGGACCGCGGCGGCATGGCTCTACGCCGCTTCGTACACGTTCTGGAGCCAGGCGATCATCGCCGAAGTCTACGCGCTGCACGCGCTCTTCGTCGCGTTGACGCTGCTGCTGCTGCTCCGCTGGGCGGCCGCGCCCACGATCTGGCGGCTCGCGTCGTTCTTTGCCTGCTACGCACTGGGATTTGGCAATCATCTGTCGATGATTCTGCTCGCTCCCGCCTACGCCGCGTTCCTGCTCGTCACCGCGCCGGCCGGGTGGCGCTCGCTGCTCACGCCGCGCGTTGCCGGTCTGGCCGTGCTGTGCGCGGCGGCCGGTGCCCTGCAGTATCTCGGCAACCTTCGCGCCCTCTGGCTGATGCCGGAGGCGCCGCGCAGCCTGGCGGAAGGGCTGCAGCACTTCTGGTTCGACGTCACGAAGTCCGACTGGCGGGACACGATGGTGATGAACGTGCCTCGCAACATGTTGAGCGATCATCTCGCGATGTACTGGTTCGATCTCCGGCAGCAGTTCGGTCTCGTCGCCACACCGCTGGCGGTGGCCGGCCTGGCGCACCTGGCATCCAGCGACTGGCGCCGCGCGGTGTTGCTGGGCGTGTCATTCGCGGTGAATCTCGTGTTCGCATTCAGCTACAACGTCGGCGACAAGCACGTGTTCTATCTTCCGTCACACGTGTTCATTGCGCTGCTCGCCGGCTGCGGCGTGACCGCGGCGGGGCGGTTCGGCGCGCGCGCGCCACTGGTGGCCGCGGCACTCCTCATGGTGTACGCGCTGGGTCGCGCATATGTCGACTACCCGGCGCTCGATCGCAGCGACGATCATCGGCCGGCCGGCGTCCTGCGGGCGATGACGGACGGCCTCGACGATCAGCACGCGATCCTCATCGCCGATCTGAACTGGCAGGTGCAGAATGGGCTGTCCTACTTCGCGCAGGCGATGCGGCCCGAGGTGGCCTACACGCGGATGCCCGACGTGTTGCTCTACGCGCCGGCGCTCATCGCCGACAATCAGGCGATCGATCGCGACATTGTCTTGACGCGGCGCGCCCGCTCGATGCTGGAGTCGGCATACGGTCCGTTGTTCACGTCACATCCGTACACGCCCGGCGCGCAGGATGCTTCCTCGATCCGCGATCTGGTGGCTGGCGTGACGGCCGGAACGCGGTATGCGCTCTGCGTCTTGAAGCCGTCACCCGAGTTCCACGTGGATGATCAGGATCTGGATGTCGCGCTGCGGAAGCTCGGTCCGGGTACACCCGTTCACCTCGCTCAACGGGACTACGCGGCCGTGGCCGGAGTGGCCGGTGACACACCTGCTTTCAGCACGAGCTCGGATCGACCGTTTCGCGCGAGCGTCGCGGTCGGCGGTGTGCCGGTTGAGCTGAGAATGGACTCGTGGTTGTCGGTCGACACGATCCGCCGGATGGGCTTCGGCCACGTGATCGCCGCCCGCCGGCACACGTTGATTGTGGAACGAGGTGTCAGCTTCGTGACGTTCGACGCCGAAGGCCGCGCCCTTCGCGCGTCCTACATCGCCGGTATCGTCCGAGTAATGCCTGAACGAACTCCTTGTAGGCGCGCTGCGCGCGCACGATCAGTGAAAAGATTGGGTTTTCTGCCGGCGAAGCCGGCCTACTAGGAGCGTGTTCATGTTACTCAGACACGCTCCTAGAATCCGCGGCCGCTGTGCGGCCGCGGCTAAGCCGTGGTTGCACGGCCAATTTGTCATGTTCGTACACATTTATGCCGTGCAAGCACGGCTGATGAGCGAGCGTCACCGGACGGCCAGCGCCCTGATGGTGCTGTTGCTGGGCGTGTGCGGCGTCACCGCGCCGCGCGCGGCCGATGCGGGCGCGCCGGAGCTCGCCCAGGCGCTGCAGAAGAAATACGACGGGATCAAGGATTTTGCGAGTGATTTCGTTCATACCTACGAAGGCGGTGTGCTCCGGAAACGGATCACGGAACGCGGGCACCTGCTCGTCAAGAAGCCGGGCAGGATGCGCTGGGAATACACGACACCCGAACGGAAACTGTTCGTGTCCGACGGGGCAAAAATGTATTCGTATCTGCCCCAGGACAAGCAGGTCATCATCTCGTCGCTGCCGGCCGACGATCAGGCAACGACTCCGACCCTGTTCCTCACCGGCAAGGGCAACCTGACGCGCGATTTCACGCCGTCGCTGGTCGATCTCCCTGCCGGGATGCCCGCCGGCACCCGGGCCCTCAAGTTGATACCCAAAACCCGCCAGCGGGATTACGATTGGCTGATCCTGGTGATCGACCCCGGTACGCTCGCCATCCGGGGACTGGTCACGGTGGACGCGCAGGGCGGCCAATCGACGTTTGCCTTCGACAATCTGAAGGAGAATGTCGGATTAGCCGACAAGGAATTTGCGTTCAAGATTCCGCGCGGTGTTGATGTCGTCGAGAGCCCCCGCATCTGACGGCGGCCGTCGCACGGGCGTGTGGCTGGCGCTCGCGGTGGCGCTGTCGGTCGGCGGCTGCGCCGCCTCAGCCGCCCTGCGGCAGGGCCGCGATGCCGAACGGCGGCAGGACTACGACCGCGCGGTCGTGGAGTACACCCGAGCCGTCCGCTTGAATCCAAACAACATCGACGCCCGGGTCGCGCTCGAGCGTACGAAGCTCCGCGCGTCGCAGGATCACTATGCGCGAGGCCGCCGGCTCGCGGCCGTCGCGAAGCTCGACGAAGCCCTCGTCGAATACGAAGCCGCCGCCGAGCTGAATCCAACCAACGGCGATATCGAGCAGGAGCTGCGCGCCACGCGCAACAAGCTGCGGGCGAAAATCGCGGTGCATCAGGCGGGAAAGACCGAGCTGCAGACCCTGATCGAGCGCGCGCGCGATTTACCGCCGCCCGGTCTCGATCTGCCGCAAGGCGTGAAGATGCCGGCGACGCTGACGTTCCGCGATGCCAGCAGCCGTGACGTCTTCGTGGCCATCAGCCGCCTGGCGAACATCAGCCTGATCTTCGATCCGCTGTTCCGTGAAATCCCGATCACGGTCGATCTCCGGAACGCCTCGCTCGAAGATTCCTTGAACACGGTCGCCGGCGCCACGCGTACGTTCTTTCGCGTGACCGCGCCGAAGACGGTCGCGGTGATTCCCGACACGCCGGCCAAGCGGCGCGAATACGAGGAGGAGGTCGTCCGGACGTTCTATCTGAGCAACGTCGATCTCAAAGAGACGATGGACCTGCTGCGGATGGTGCTCGACGCCCGGCGCATTTCGCCGACAACCGGGACGAACGCGCTGACCATCAAGGACACGCCGGAGCGGATTGCCGCGGCCGGGCGGGTGATTTCCGCGATCGACAAGGCCCGCCCCGAAGTGATCATCGACGTCGAGCTGCTCGAAGTGGACCGCACCAGGCTGCTGGAATACGGCCTGCAGATCGCATCCTCGGGGTCGGCTGCCACTACTGGCGCCGGCATCAGCAGCTCGGTCGGCGTCGATCAGGGCGCCAACTCGGTGATCACGCTGCAGAAACTGCGGAACCTCTCACAGGCCGACGTGCTGTTCGCGAATCTGCCGACGCTGTACTTCCGTCTGCTGAAAACCGACGCGCACAGCCGCACCCTGGCGAATCCGCAACTCAGGACCTCGGATGGCTCGCCCGCGAAAGCGGCCTTCGGCGAGCAGGTGCCGGTGCCGCAGACGATCTTCACGCCGCTTGCCACCGGCGGCACACCGCAGCAGCCGCTTACCTCCTTTCAGTACCAGAACATCGGCGTGAACATCGACATCACCCCGCGGACGCATCACGACGACGATGTGACGCTCGCGATACATGTTGGGGTGACCAGCATCTCCGGGACAGGATTCGGCGGTCTGCCGACGTTCGGCAACCGCGACATCACCACCGTGATTCGCCTCCGCGAAGGCGAAACGAACATGCTCGCCGGATTGATTCGCGACGACGAGCGCACATCTCTCCAGGGCGTACCGGGCATCAGCGATATTCCGCTGGTCGGCCGGCTGTTCGCGCACACGCAGAAGACGACAGAGCAGACCGACATCATTCTGACGCTGACGCCGCACATCATCCGCGTCCTCGACTTGACCGCACCTTCGCGCCCGACTCCGCTCTTCGAGCTTCATCGAGGTCTCGCCGGAGCGCCTCGCGCGAACGCGGATAGAGCTACGGTGGCAGGAGGAAAAATCCTGAATGTTTGAGAAACAGGACCCGCTTCCAGCCCACGACATGCACCCACCAACAATGCAGCCACGAAGTCACGAAGACACGAAGACACGAAGAACGCACGAAGATCAATGATCCAGAAGAGGCTTCTTCTTCGTGGTTTCGTGTCTTCGTGGCAAAAAATGTAGCAACCACGAAGGATGCTGGGGTTCGTGTTCTCGGTCGTCGGTCGTCATTACTCAGACGCGTTCCTACGAGAGCTTCGCGACCTTCGCCCCCAGACCCTGCAATCGATCCACGAGCCGTCCATAGCCGCGTTCCACCATTTCGAGCGGCGACAGCTTGCTCTGCCCATCGGCCGCCAGCGCTGCCGCAATCAGCGCCATGCCCGACCGCAGATCGCGGCTGTCCAGCGGCCGTCCGCGCAGGCGGCGCGGGCCGCTGACGATGATGCGGTGCGGATCGCAGAGAAACAGATCCGCGCTCATGCTGCTCAACTGCTCGAGCGCGAACAGCCGCAGCTCGTACAGCCAGTCATGCATCAGCGTCTGGCCCTCGGCCTGGGTGGCGAGCACGGTGACGAGGCTGACCATATCGCTCGGAAATCCCGGCCAGAGCCCGGTGGTGATCCGCCCGGCAGCCTGAGGACGTGATCGCTCCACACGGAACATCTCCCCATCCATCACACAATGAATCTTCATCCGTTTCAGGACGGCGGCCACCACCTCCATGTCCTCCGCGCGCGCGGCATCGATTTCGATCTCGCCGCCGGTAATCGCTGCGACGACAGCCCAGCTGCCGGCCTCCACGTAATCGCCCCACAACTGGTGCTGCGCTCCATGCAGCTTCCCTCCGCCGTCCACGCGAATCGTGGGCGTGCCGCCTCCGGTGATCCCGACGCCAAGCTTCTCGAGGAAATGACACAACTCGGCGACGTGCGGCTCGCACGCTGCATGACGGATTTCCGAACGGCCTGCGGCACAAGCCGCGGCCAGAAGGGCCGTCTCGGTGCCGGTCACCGACGCTTCGTAGAGATACATCGACGTCGGCCGGAGGCCGTCTGGCGCTTCGAGCACGTGGCCGGGACCAGGCACGACCCGCGCACCCATCGCCTCGAGCGACTCGATATGCGTCGCG
>QHWF01000064.1 GCA_003222455.1 Acidobacteriota bacterium | reverse complement strand
TCGTCTCGTCCTTGTGATTGTGGTACTGCAGGCTCAGCGCGTGCCCGGCCTTCACGTGAATCAGCTTGCCGACGTACCGATCGGTCTTCGCCCAGTGCAGCTCGTAACCCCAGGGCTTCTCGACGCGTGTCATGTCACCGCTCACAAATGGCTCCTGGTCATGAGCGACTTGCTGACCACCGACAGCAGCTCACGTTCGATTTCCTCGATGGTCGGCAGCCGCAGAATGCGGCGTGCCAGCATCCGGAGTTCGTCGCTCCGGAGCTCGGCCAGCACCTCTTTGGCCACCGGAATTGCGCCGGGAGTCATGCTGAACTCCGTCAGCCCGAGACCGACGAGCAGCGTCAGCAACGCCGGATCCGACGCCATCTCGCCGCACAGCGAGACCGGAATGCGCCGGCGGCGCGCGGCACGGCTCACCATGACGATGATGCGCAGGATTGCGGGGTGAAGCGGCTCGTACAGCCACGAGACCCGCTCGTCGGCGCGATCGACGGCGAGGCAATATTGAATCAGGTCGTTCGTCCCGATGGTGAAGAAATCCACCTCGCGCGCCAGCAGGTCCGCCGTGTACGCGGCGGCGGGAATCTCAATCATGATGCCGACGGGAACCGGCGGCACGTCCTCGCCGCGTCGCGCCAGCTCGGCACGGGCTTCGGCAATCATCGCCCGCGCATGCCGCACCTGTTCCACACTGGAGACGAAGGGAAACATGATGCGGAGGTTGCCGTGGCGCGCGGCGCGCAGCAGCGCCCGCAGCTGCACCTGAAACAGTTCGGGCCGTGTGAGGCTCAGGCGCAAGCCGCGGAGCCCCTGCCGGCTCGCGCGCTCCTCTTCCGTGAACCAGCCCCCTGCCAGCGGATGCTGCGCGAGGCGCGACGCGAGCTGATCCTCGTCCACATCGAACGTTCGGACGGTCACGGCGCTCGGCGCCATCCCCTCGAGCATGCTGCGATAGATTTCGTACTGCCGCTCTTCCTCGGGCGCGCCGTCCGGCTCGTTGGCGCCCAGCGACGAGCCGGCGAGCAGGAACTCCGATCGATAGAGACCGATGCCCTCGGCGCCGGCATATCGCGCCGCGGCAAGATCGTCCGGGAACTCGATATTGGCCTCCAGCCGGATGCGGACGCCGTCGGCAGTGGTTGCCGGAAGGTGCCGCTGGGCCTCGGCGTCCACCCCCGGACAGTAATCCTCGCTATGCGCCGCGCGCGCCAGGTCCTCGGGGCCGGGATCGATGATGAGCTCGCTGGCCGATCCATCGAGGACGACGAGGTCGCCCGGCTGCACGTGCTGGCTCGCATCGTGAAGCCCGACGATCGCCGGCACGTCGAGTGATCGGGCGAGGATGGCCGTGTGGTAGGTGCGGCTGCCTGCGTCGGTGGCGAATCCGCGGACCTTGGTCCAGTCCACTTGCGCCGCGAGCGACGGGGTCAACTCGTCGGCGATGAGCACCGAGGCCTCGTCGACCTCGCGGAGCAGGTCTCGCGGCATCGCCACACCCTGTCGCAGGTTCATCCTGAGACGGCCCACCAGATCGGCCACATCGCCCTTTCGCTCGCGCAGATAGGGATCGGCGACCTCGTCGAAGACGGCGCTGAACCCGTCGAATACCTGCTGAACCGCCCATTCCGCATTGACGTGCTGTTCACGCACGATGTCAGTGGCATGCGGCACCAGCATCGGATCGTCCAGCATCAGCAACTGCGCGTCGAACAACGACGCCAGTTCGGGGCGGCGCTGCGCCACGCGCGCCCGGATGTCGAGAAGCTGTTCCCGCGATACGGCGCGGCTGTCGTCGAGACGCTGCAACTCGTGCTCGATGCGCGACGTCGCAATTCGATAGCGGAGCACCTGCGCGCGCTGGATGAGGATCACCGCGCGTCCCGAGACGATGCCCGGAGAGACGCCGATGCCCTTCAGGCGTTGCATTGATCTTCTCCGAACCCGGACTGGACCAGCGCCACCAGGGCGTGGACCGCATCGATTTCGTCGCGGCCGTCGGCGATTATCGTGATGGTCGACCCGCACGCCGCCGCGAGCAGCAGAATGCCCATGATGCTCTTGCCATCCATCTCGCGCGAGTCCCGGGCCACGCGGACATGCGACTCATACCGGGCCGCGAGGTGGACGAACTTCGCGGCCGCCCGGGCATGCATGCCCAGCTGGTTCACGACCGTGACCGACTCCGCCGTCATGCCGGGCTCTTCTCGCCGCGAAGAAGGTCGGACGCAACCCAGATCGCATGGCGCCCGTGCTCCCCCATCTCTCTGGCGACCGCCAGCAGGCTGGACGGTTTGTTGCGCAGGCCTGCCAGCTTGATCAGCATCGGCAGGTTGACGCCGGTGATCACTTCGAGCCGATCGGTCTCGAGAAAGGTCATCCCGAGGTTCGAAGGCGTCCCGCCGAACATGTCGGTCAGAAGCAACACGCCTTCCTCGCCTTGAACGCGCTCGATGGCACGCGCGATGTCGTCGCGTGCATCGTTCACATCGTCGTGCCACCCGATGGACACAGCGGTGAACCGGGGCAGGTCGCCGACAATCATCTCGGCCGCGTTGACCAGCTCGTTTGCCAGCTGCCCGTGCGTGACGACCACTACCCCGATCACATGTCTATCCTAAGGCAGGTAGGGCGGGTAGGGCAGGTAGGGCAGGCAGGGCAAGGTCGGGCAGGCAGGGCAAGGTCGGGCAATCCCCACCTGCCATACCCGCCCGACCCGCCTCACCCGCCATGCGCGATGTCCCGATGCTTCACCCGGACCCGCACGAGGCCGACGTCCGCGAGCGCCTTTCGCAGCCGCTCAGCAATCATGACCGAGCGGTGCCGCCCTCCCGTGCAGCCGATGGCAATGGTCAGATAGGTCTTCCCTTCTTCAACGTAGTACGGAATCAGATACCGCAGGTATTCCTCGAGGCGATCCATGAAGCCGCGTGTGGACGGGTCGCGTTCCATGAATTTCACCACGGCGCGGTCGCGACCCGTCCGCCGGCGCAGCCCCGGCACGAAATGAGGGTTCGGCAGGCAGCGGACGTCGAACATCAAATCGGCGTCGAGCGGAACACCATGCTTGAAACCGAAGCTGAGAAGCGTGATGACGAGCCGGGCGCGCGAACGGTCGCGGGAGAGACCCATGAAGAACTGGCGCAGCTCGTGGACCGTCATGTCGGAGGTATCGACGATTTCGTCCGCCAGCGCGCGGATCAAATTCATCCTCGAGCGTTCCTCGCGAATGCCCTCGCTGACCGATCGGTCCGGCGCCAGCGGATGCGGCCGGCGCGTCTCGCTGAAGCGCCGGACGAGCGCCACGTTGGTCGCTTCCAGAAAAATCAGCACCGGATTCAGCCGCGGCATCGCCCGCAGCTTCCGGAAGATTTTTGGAAACGACGAAAGGAACCCCCCTTCACGGACATCGACGACGATAGCCACTTTGTCGATGTCGCCGCCGGCGCGCAGCGACAGCTTGGCGAGCGTGGGAATCAGCGTCGTTGGCAGGTTGTCGACACAGAAGTAGCCGAGGTCCTCGAGCGCGCGAATCGCCTGCGACTTGCCCGACCCGGAAAGGCCCGTGAGCACGATGAACGGCTGGCTGCCTTTTCTGACGTCCCGTTCGGGCTTTCGCACCGGCGACGCGGACTTCCGCACGGGCGACGCGCGCTTCCGGGCCGCCTGGCGGTGCCGCGGCCTCACCGCCCGATGCCCGGATGCCCTCATCGGGCGCCTCCGCCGGGTTCCACTTCGTCGTCTTCGTCGTCGTTCATCGACGTGACCGGAGCCGGCACGGCGGATCGGCGCAACGTGTCATCGAGACGGGCCGCAAACGCCCGCGCCGAGTCGTGTCCGCGCGAACGGAGCAGCTGATTGCGCGCGGCAACCTCCACCAGGATCGCGATGTTGCGGCCAGGTGCGACCGGCATGCGAACCAGAGGAACGCGCAGCCCGAGAATCTCGTAGAAGGCATGATCGAGGCCGAGCCTCTCGTACTCGCGTGCTGGATCCCACCGTTCGAGCTGGACTACCAGCTCGATCCGCTTCGACGATCGCGTCGATGCGATGCCGAACAACTCCTTGATGTTGATGACGCCGAGGCCGCGCAGCTCCATGTGGTGGCGCGTGAGCTCCGGGCAGGTACCGATGAGAATGGTTTCCTGCCGTCGCCGCAGTTCGACCCCGTCGTCGGCCACCAGGCGGTGGCCGCGGACGATCAAGTCGAGGGCACACTCGCTCTTCCCGATGCCGCTTTCGCCCGCGATGAGCACGCCGAGCCCGAGGATGTCCATCAGCACGGCGTGAACCATCGCCCGTTCGGCGAGCGAATCCTCGAGGATCGACGCCAGCTTGGCTATCGCGGTCGGTGTCACGACACCGGTCCTCAGCAGCGGCAGGCGGGCGCGCTCCGATTCGACCACCAGCTCCACGGGTGGCGTCAATCCGCCGGTGATGAGCACACACGGGAAGTCGTGGGTGAGGGCAAGACGCATCGCCGAGGTCCGCGACCCGCCATCGAGGCTCTCGAGATAGCGGATTTCGCTCTCGCCGAAAATCAGGACGCGTCCCGGCTTCAGAAACGCATGGAATCCCGCAAGCGCGAGGCCGGTCTTCTGGACGTGCGGACTGGTGATGACCCGTTCGACGCCATCTGCGCCCGCGAGCAGCTCGAGCGCGAGGCCGAATACCTCGGGACGGCTGGCAAGCAACGCGCCGACGGTCACACCAGGTTGCGCGGGCACCGCATGAATTATCGATCAGGCCTCGGTTTCGACCAGCGTCAGTTCGCCGTCCACGCGCCGATAGAGCACGCTGATGGACGCGGTTTCCACGTCGCGGAACACGACCACGCCCTCTCCGGCCGCCTGCACCTCGCGGGCGGCATCGGCTACGGACATCGGTTTGATGGACTGGCGGGAAGCCCGCAGAATGTGAGGCATACGGAGCCGCGGCCTGCGCGTGCGAGCCGGCGTGACCGGCGTGACCCGCAGGGCAACCCGCTCTTCGCTGACCGGCGGCATCCCTTTGTCGGGGCCGCGGCGCTTGCGCTCCTGCCACTTCCCCTTGATTTTGTGCGCCTGCTGCGTGATCTTCTCGATGGCGGCGCTCACCGAGGCTTCCCAGCTGCCGGAATCGCCGACGCCGTGCAGGAACTTCTCGCCACGGGCGTGCAGCGTGATATCGGTGCGATGCCGGTGTTTCTCGCGCGTAAGGACCGCCTGCGCGGACACGACGCTGTCGTTCAGCATCCGTTCGAGCTTGGCAAGCTTCGTGTCCACGAGGCGACGAAGGGTCGGCGTGATGTCAACGTGACGGCCGGTCAGTTCGAGGCGCATGTCTCAGCCTTCGGCTCTCGGTCCACCGGCCCAGCCCGCAGCCGCCGTTCTTAGCTGAGAGCTGATAACCGGAGCGACGAGCGTCAGTAAAGAACCTTGCGTTGATTCGACGTCGGGATTTTCAGCTCTTCCCGGTATTTCGCGATGGTGCGCCGCGCCAGCACGAGCCCCTCGCGCTGGAGGATGCTCACGATTTTCGAATCGCTCAGCGGCTTGCGCGGGTCTTCGTTCTCGATGATCTTCCTGATCCGCTGCTTGATGGTGACCGACGAAACACTCTCCCCATACGAGCTGCTGATGCCGCTGTGGAAGAAATACTTCATCTCGAACACGCCCTGCGGCGTGTGCATGTACTTGTTCGTAACGACGCGGCTCACCGTCGATTCGTGCATGCCGATGTCGTTGGCCACGTCGCGCAGGACCAGCGGCCGGAGGTGCTCGATGCCGTGATCGAGAAAATCCTTCTGAAAGTTGATGATGCTCTTGGCGACCTTGAAAATCGTCTTCTGCCGCTGCTCGACCGACTTGATCAACCACAAGGCTGACCGGAACTTGTCCTTCACGTACGCCCGTGTTTCGTCGTTGTCGCTCGCACCCTTGTCGAGCAGCCGGCGGTACACCGGGCTGATGCGCATCTGCGGCAGCCCGTCCTCGTTGAGGACGACGACGTACTCGTCCTCGACTTTCATCACATACACGTCGGGAATGACGTATTGCGACTGGGTGGGGTTATAGCGGCTCCCCGGCTTCGGATCGAGGTTCCGAATGACCTCGATGTGCTCCTTGAGATCGTCAATCGACATCCCGAGCTTCCGGGCGATCTCGGGCACCTGATGGTTCTGGAGCAGCCGCAGGTGGTCGGTCACGATCTTCTCCGGCGGTGTGCCCTCGAGCCCCAGCTGACGCAGCTGCAGCAGGAGACACTCCTGCAGGTCCCGCGCCGCGACGCCGGTCGGATCGAACCCCTGAATCAGCTTCAGCGCCCGTTCCACCTGGTCCACCGGCCATGGGCCCATCCCGGCAATCTCGTCGAAGGAAGCGACCAGATAGCCGTCGTCGTCCAGATTGCCGATGATGGCCGACCCGATTTCCCGAATCCGCGGCTCGTCGGTCTGCATCGAGAGCTGCCAGAGAAGATGGTCGGACAGGGAACTGGCCGTGGACAGCGTGTTCTCGATCGGCGGCAGCTCCTTGACCTCCTGCGGGGCGCGCGGCCGATAGCCATCGTCGAGATAGTCGCCGAAAAAGTATTCGTAATCCTGGTCGTCCCAGGTATCGGTTTTGTTGGCCTGTTGGTCTGGTTGGGGCTTTTCAGGGGTGGTGCTGGTGTCAGCTGGCTGAAGTTCCTCGGTGGGGACCTCCTCGAGCATCGGATTCTCAACCATCTCCTGGTTCAGGAGGTCCGACAACTCCAGCGTCGACATCGGCAGCAGCTTGATCGCCTGCTGCAGCGATGGTGTAAGGATTAGTTTCTGAACGAGCTTGGTGTGAAGTTTCTGCTGGATCCCCATGAAGCCGCTGTCAGCTAAGTCGTTGTGATATAGCTACTTTCATGGATCGCTCACATTCGTTTCGCGAGGGACCGGGCGACCTGGCGATCCCCTGAATGCAATTCCCAGGCCTATTTTAGTCCAATCGGAAGCTGGCCCCCAGATAAATCCGCCGGACCTCTTCGTCGGCCGTCAGGCTGTCCGGCGTGCCGCTCTTGAAGATGACCCCCTCGTTGACGATATAGGCGCGATCGGTGATGCGAAGGGTTTCCCGCACGTTATGGTCCGTCACCAACACGCCGATACCCCGGCCCTTCAGGTGAAAGATGATTTTTTGAATGTCCGCCACCGCAATCGGGTCGATGCCGGCGAACGGCTCGTCCAGCAGGATGAACTTGGGCGCAACGACCAGCGCACGGGTGATTTCGGCCCGGCGGCGTTCCCCACCGGAAAGCGTATGCGCCGGCGCCTGCGCGAGCGGCGTCAGGTTCAGCTCGGCCAGCAGTTCCCGCAGCCTGGCCCGCCGCGTCGGCCGGTCCAGCCCCAACGTTTCGAGAATCGCCAGAATGTTCTGTTCGACCGTGAGTCCCCGGAAGATGGACGGCTCCTGGGGCAGGTATCCGATACCCTTCCGCGCGCGGACGTACATCGGGTCGTCGGTGACGTCGTGGCCGTCCAGCTCCACCCGCCCGGAATCGGGGCTGGTGAGGCCGACGGTCATATAAAAGGTGGTCGTTTTCCCCGCGCCGTTGGGCCCGAGCAGACCGACGATTTCCCCGGACGCGACATCCAGGCTGACGCCGCGCACGACCGTCCGGCCACCGTACGACTTGGTGAGGTTGTGCGTGCGCAGCGTCGCCATGAGACCTTAAACGGGAACGGAGGTCACGGAGGTCATCACGGGAACGGAGGTCACGGAGCTAACGGGATCACACAGAGAAACGGAGCAACGGAGAAAATACTCGTTGTACAAAGATGTATCTTGGATCTCCGTTGCTCTGCGTCTCTGTGTAATACCGTTTCCTCCGTGATCTCTGTTGACATTTCCGCGTCGTGGCGGAGAGATGCCTCACGACGGACACTTGCCTCCACCCTTCGTTTCGGTGCGGGTCTCCTGGTTCCCGTCCACGACGACATTGTCGCTCGCCTTCAGGAAGGTCAACGTTCGGCCAGTCGTCTCGCGTTCGCATTGATCGACGATCTTCACGGGCGCGCCGACAATCACGTAGCGTTCGTCAGCCGTCGTATACGTCATGCGCGTGCCGGTCGTCTTCCGGTGCTGTTCGCGCAGCGTGACGGCTTCGTACGCTTCGGCGCGTTCGAGCTCGTCGCCGGACGGTTTCAGGTAGAGCTCGATGGTGGCGGCGGTCATGTCGCCTTCCGGCCCGATCATGTGCGCGTCCCCGGTGTACGTCATCCGGCGTACTGCATCTTCGTATTTGAGATCCTTGGCGGTTGCGGTCGAGCGGACCCGCTCCTTCTTCTTCTTCTCGTTGTTCGTCTGCTCGAGCAACGTGGTGGTCGTCACCGCGGTTGCAGAGAGATCCCCGGCTTTTCCGTCGATGACGAGCGTCTCGCCCTTGATCGACGTATCGCCCTGCCACAACTGGGCGCTGCCGCTGTACGCCGTCTTCGAGATCGTGCCATCGTAGTCCAGGGTCGCAGCCGTGACGTTCACCGGCTGATCCTGTTTCAGCATCGAAGGCATCTTGACCGGTGTCGCGCCGGCAGCGGCATCCTCCTTGTGAGCCGGCTGCAGGACGCTCTTCACTTTGTCCGCCGGCGATCCGGTGGCTTTCACCTGCGGGCCCTCGAGCGTCACGTCGATTTGCGCCGCGTCGACGGCGATCTGTTCGTTGACCACGCGGGGCACGACGGCGCCGGCTTCCGAGCCACTGAGCTGCAGCGTACCCTTGTCGGGCTGGTAGCGGGCGTTGGCGGCGGTTGCCACGAGCTTTCCTTCCTCGAAGTGCACGCCACGGACGAAGCGCGCGTCCTCGAGGCCGCTCATGCCGGGCTTCAGCGCGGCGTCGAGCGTTTCGGAACGGGCGGCGCGGCTCGTCCCCTGGCCCGCTTCGAGGAAGCGGACGCTGCCGTAGAAATGGGCGCTGGTCAGACCACGCCCGGCGACGCCTTTCGCATCCAGGTTCGCAGACTGAATGGTTCGGCCGGCCGTTCCGGTCTCGGCGGGAATCGTCAACTGCACGTTCTCGCGCGCGGCGAGCGCGACCGGCGTGGAACCATCCGGCGCGAGCCCGATGTCGAGCGTGCCGGCCGTAATCTGACGTCCCGCTTTTCCGGCATCGCCGGCGATCTGCACCAGAGCCGTCCCCACGATGAGGGCGTGTTGCAGGGTCTGCCCGTCGGAGCCGTATTTCAGGTTCATCGTGCCGCCCGCGAGCGACTGGAGCCCGCCCGCCGCGGCGCCCGGCACCGTGATGCGCGCGTTGTCTCGAAGATCCAGCGTGTCGATCCGCTCGCCATCTTCCGTCAGGTAGGCGGTCGCATTGCCGGCCTCGATCGTCTCGCCACCGCGGACGATCCTGACGCCGTTGTCGAACCTGGTGTACCTGTCGCGGCGCGCGAACTCCACCGCGGCGGACGTGATCTCCGTTGCGCCGGCCCCGTTGCTGTCGGGGGCGATGCTCAGGACCGCATGCTGAAGAACATCGAGGACGTCGCGGTTTTTGTCGTAGGTCATCCCGAGGCCGCTGCCCTTCGTGCGGCCGCGGGAGAACTGCACCGGGCCCGGCGCTCTGACAAAGCCGTCCCGGCCGTCGTACGTGGCGTGCTCGGTCCGGACAGTCAATCCATCCGAGGCGACCACCTGAACGTCGCCGTCGAGCGTCAGCACCGACTCCTTCTCGCCAACATGGCCCTCGTTGCCGGTGACGGTGAAGGTGCGCGTCCCGCCGCGCTCGTCGGTCTTGATCTTGACCGCGAACAGCTTCATCGAGCCATCCGGGTACAGCAGCTGTCTTCGAAAGTCGACGCTGACGTCCTGGCGGGAAAACGTGATGCGCTCGAGCCGCCCGTCGGTCACCTCGGCGACTGCCGCGGGATCGGTGCGTGCGGAAGGCAGGTGTGGCGGCACCGGCACCCGCGGCCTGAGCTGCCGGGCCACGACCGCCGCAAACGCCAGCGCCAGAACCGCGATCAGCAGACGGACACGCCGCCGCCAGAGAGCCATGTATCTATTCTAGGGGTGTCCGACT
>QHWF01000808.1 GCA_003222455.1 Acidobacteriota bacterium | reverse complement strand
TTGCGACGCTTTCACACGAGCTCAGGACGCCGATGAATGCCGTGCTCGGGTGGACGCAGATGCTGCGCGCGGGTGTCGTGCGCGGCGATCGCGCGAAGGCCGCGCTCGAGACGATCGAACGAAACGCAGTTGCCCAGCAGCGTCTCATCGACGATCTGCTGGACGTGTCGCGCATCGTCACCGGCAAGTTTCGTCTGGAGACGCAGCCCGTCGACATGGCGACGGTGGTCCGGGCGGCGGTGCAGGGCATCGAGCCCATCGCCAAAACGAAGGATGTCAGCATTGCGCTGAACCTCGCCAAGGACGTGCCCGCGGTGTTGGGCGATCCACACCGGTTGCAACAGGCAATCTGGAACCTCGTGTCGAATGCCGTGAAGTTCACGGGTCGCGGCGGTCAGGTCGCCATCGACATTGTCCGAGTCGGCCGGGGTATCGAGATCAGCGTTCGCAACTCGGGCGTCGGCATTGCGCCCGAGGTCCTCCCACACATCTTCGAGCGGTTCGTGCAAGCCGATAGCAGCACCACGCGCGCACACGCAGGCCTTGGACTGGGTCTCTCGATTGTGCGACACATCGTCGAATTGCACGGCGGAACCGTCAGCGCGCTCAGCGATGGACTGGGTCGTGGCGCGACGTTTCGCGTGCTGCTGCCGGCCGCACCGGCTGACGCGGCAACCAGGCTGCGCGAGACGGTACGCCGGAAGGATCCGGACGAGACGGACGAGCTGACGGGGATTCGTGTGCTGCTCGTCGAGGACGAAGAGGATGCGCGCGAGATGCTCGCTTACTTGCTGCGAGAGCACGGTGCGGACGTCGAGTCGGTCGGATCCGCGCGGGAAGCGATGCAGGCCTTCGACGCGCGACCGTTCGACATCATGCTGAGCGACCTCGAGATGCCGGAACAGGATGGGTACTCGCTTTTGCGGCGGATTCGGGCCCGGCAGGGCGGCGCGTCGAGGCGCATCGCGGCGGTCGCCGTCACGGCGTATGGCCGTGCAGAGGATCAGGCCCGCGCGACTGCTGCAGGCTTCGACCGCCATATCGTGAAGCCGATCGACGTCGCCGACCTCGTCACCACCGTCGCCACGCTCGGCCGATCCATCACAGATCTTCTGCAGCTTCTCAATTCGCCACACGGCACGACACTCAACGCAGAAACCGCAGAACTCGCAGAACAAAAACCGGTTTTCTCTGCGGGTTCCGCGAGTTCTGCGTTGATCGTCGTGGCTAGCCAGGCCAGTTGTCATCGCGGGCGCGATCGGCCCGGCACCGTGATCGGGCCGGCGGCCTGCACCTGATTCCAAATGCGCCGCCCGACCTTGTCGGCTTCGGCGATGATGCGGTCCTCGTCCATCGTGAGGACCTTGCGGTTGCGCATGATGAACTGGCCGTCGACCATGACCGACTCGATGTCGGACGGCTGACCGTTGTGGATCCACGCAGAGACGATGCGCCCCGCCGGTACGAGGTGGGCCCGCTGGGTGTCCAGGACAATGAGGTCGGCCTTCCTCCCGACGTCGAGCGAGCCGAGAAGCGTTCCCTGCCGCACCGCTCGCGCACCGCCTTGCGTGGCGTCTTCGAGCACGTCTTCCGGCTGGGGCCGAAGGCCGGGATTCGCATCATCGCGGCGGATTCGTTCCGTCAGCAGAGCGACCCTCATGACCTCGAACATGTCGTTGGTGTTGTTGTCGGTGCCGTTCGCAATGGGACAGCCCGCCGCTCGCAAGGCAGGGATGGGCGGGATCACCCCTCGGTTCGCGGCCATCGCCGCCTGATGCGAAATGATGGTGCCTGATCGGCCAAGCAATGCGATATCGCCATCGTCGACGTACCGGCAGTGCGCCGCGAACAGCCGGGGGCCGAGGAAACCATGCCGATCGAGAAAAGCCGGCGGCCGAACGCCATGGTGTCGCACCATGAAATCGACCTCGGCGCGGCTCTGGGACAGGTGGATCGTGTATCCGAGATCGTGTTTCTCAGCGAAGGCGCGGACGGCCTGCAGCAACTCGGGCGATGCGGTTTCGGCGAGCGCCGCTGCCGGGAACACACTGATGCGTCCCTGCTTCGCGCCGTGCCAGGTGGTGAACAAGTCGTCGATGCGCTGCAGGCCCTCGTCTCGCAGCCTGGGTGAGAACCTGGGGCCTTCACTCCTGGCGAGCCCCTCCGGGGACATCGGGCCAGCAACATTCTCGCTATCGCGGACGGACTCCGCGAACACGCAGCGCAGACCCGTCTGCGCCAATGCGGCGGCGTGCCGGCTGATGCCTCCGGAATTCTCCACGACTGTGGTAGTCCCGGTCTTGATGCATTCCAACGCACCGATGGTGACCATCAGCGTAGCCTCCTCCCCCTGAAGGAGACTGGTGGGCTGGATGGCCAGGCGCGCGGAGTTGGGGAATCCGAAGTCCTCGTTGAAACCACGAGCGAGGGTCGCTGCAAGATGGGCGTGACAGTTGACGAGGCCCGGGAAGAGGGCCTTGCCCCGCCCGTCGTAGACCTCGCCGTTGGGATACGTCTTGAGGATCGTGTCTGTGGAGCCGATCGCCGCGATCTTGTCGCCT
>QHWF01000807.1 GCA_003222455.1 Acidobacteriota bacterium | reverse complement strand
ATTCCTGGCTACGACCGGCGCGCGCAATTCCACACGACAGCAACGCGACGCCCATCACCATGTACAGGCGTGATCGCGACATTCGGGCTAGAATCTACGCTGCCTATCTCAGAAGCGCCGTTATGGCCACATGGCATCGCCTCGGAGACGCGACTGTCCTTCGAGCGCGCGGTCGATTTCTGGACAGTGTTCGACAAGAACCGGGCGATGCTCGACAAGCCGATGGAGCGCGCGAGACGGAAAGCGAATCCACTCGGCGAGGTGGAGGAAGCGATCGTCTAGACAGCGCGCGGAAAAAGGGGCAGTTTTTGCCTCCCTACCCCCCGTTCCACACAGCTTCAGGAGCGCTCCAATGCTGAGACTTGCCATCCGAACGGCCACGATCGCCGGCGCGATCGTCGCCGCGGCATGCGTCTACGACGCGCCCGTCACCGCCGGCGGCACCAGCACGACCGCCGCCAATGTGTCAAACGGTGTATCCGCGCAGCTCGCCTCCTCCGCCTCCGGCCTCGCAGCGAAATCGTACGTGATCGACTTCACGGGAACGACGCTTCCCCCCGACATCGCGGCTCAGGTGGCCGCTGCGGGAGGCACGGTGACGAGCAGCCTCACGCAAATCGGCGTCGCGGTCGCCTCCTCCAACGATCCCGGTTTCGTCGCACGCGTGGCCAAGATCAAGGGCGTGACCAGCGTGGATGAGGACGTCAGCGTGCAGTGGGTGTCTCCAGAACAAGTCGTCGACGCCGGCGACCTGCTCGAGGACGGCAGCCTGCCGCCAGGCGCGCCGGCCGCGATCTTCGGCGCGGCAGAGACGTTCCGCCTTGTCCAATGGGTACCTGACGCGGTTTCGGCACCCGCGGCCTGGGACCTCGGTGCCCGGGGCGGGGGCGCGCGAATTGCGATCGTCGATGGCGGCATTCACAGCACGCATATCGACATCGCTCCGAATCTCGATGTCGTGCATTCGCACTCATTCGTGCCAGGTCAGCCGTTCAACTTTGACCAGGCCATTCGGCGCTCGACCGGCGCCTGCGACAGCACCGACACCTTCTGGCACGGAACGCACGTGGCCGGCATCGCCGCGGCGCCGGGCCAGAACATCGGTACGGTAGGGATCGCGCCGGACGCCACGATCATCGGCGTGAAGGTGCTGCACTGCGGCGGCGGTTTCTTCTCGTGGATCATCCAGGGGATCGTCTACGCTGCGACGCCAATCAGCGAAGGGGGGGCCGGCGCCGACATCATCAATATGAGCCTCGGCGCGATCTTCCCGCGGCAGGGCTCAGGCTTGGCGCATCTCGCCGCCGTCGTCGGCAAAGCGACGACGTACGCCTACCAGCGCGGCGCCCTCGTGGTCGCGGCGCTCGGAAATGACGCTGTCGATCTCGACCACACGGCGAATATCGTATTCGTCCCGGCGATGTCGCCGCATGTCGTCGCGGTTTCTGCGACTGCGCCCATCGGCTGGGCGCTCGGAGCGACGAACTTCGACCAGCCGGCGTCGTACACGAACTTCGGCCAATCGGCGGTGGACTTTGCTGCGCCTGGCGGCGATTTAGAGCTGCAGAGTTCACAGGTGTGTTCGAAGCCGCGCATCGGGCCGGGGCAGCCCGTGGTCCAATTCTGTAGCGTGTTTGACCTGGTATTTGCACCCGTGAGGGGATCGGGGACGAGCACGGGCACTTACAGCTGGGCTGGCGGAACCAGCATGGCGGCGCCCGTGGTCTCGGGTGTCGCTGCCCTGATCATCGGAAAGTTTGGCCGCATCGGCCCCGCGCAGGTCGAGGCGCGGCTCCGCGCGTCGGCGGACGATGTCGGGAAACACGGGAACGACGACTTCTACGGCAAAGGCAGAGTCAACGCGCTGCGGGCCATCCAGTAATTTGTGTGCAGCTGTGAACATCACTCGGGCCCGCCGCGCGGCGGGCCCGTCTTGTTAGGCGGTTACTGAGGCCCGCTCCGGCTGCTTCAGATCCAAAATCATCCGCCCGGTAGTCGCGCCAAGAATCAAGACACCGCCTGCAATCGTCGTCGGGCCCGGCGTTTCCCCGTGCACCAGCCAGGCCCAGATCGGATTCAACACCGGCTCGATAAGAAGGAAGAGCCCCACCTCGAGCGCGCGCACCTGCGGGACGGCGCGTGCGAGAAAGAGGTAAGGGATCCCGAGCTGGCAGACGCCGAGAAACACGACCACCGCCCAATCCGCCGGCCGTCCCGCCGCCAGGGGTTGCGCCATCACGAACGAGAGGGTCGCCGCTGCCGCGTTCCCGGACACGGCCGCAGCCGCCACAGACAGGCCCCGTCCCGCGAGCCAACGATACCCCATGACGGTGAACGCCCACGTCACCGCACAAATCGCGGCGAGCGCGTTCCCGAGCGCGGGATTCGGCGCGGTTGCCGACGGCCGATCGATCCCGAGGAGAAACAACGCCATCCCGGCACCCATGACCGCCATCTGCGCGATGTCGCGGCGGGTGGCGTGCTCACCCAAGAGCCACGGCGC
>QHWF01000800.1 GCA_003222455.1 Acidobacteriota bacterium | reverse complement strand
CAGATCGTGCCGACGCACGGGTATTCCGCGTTTGCCACGGCCGCAACATGTGGCGCGATCACGCTCCAGGGAGGCGCTGTCAGCGACAGCTACGATTCCACCACGTATTCCGGCAGCGGCACGCCGGCCATTTCAGCGGCGAACGGCGACATCGGGACGAACGGCAACCTGAGTGAAGGCGGCTCCGGCACCGTGATCAACGGCAATCTGTATACACCGCGGACCGGCGTCGGAAATTGCAACAACGGTAACGTCGACGCGTTGACCTCGAATGGAGGTGCGACCGTCACCGGCTCGATTATCGAGATGCCGCAGGCATGGACGCCGCCGACGCCGACAATAGTCCTTCCGAGTCCGGCGCCGCCGACGACCGCCCTGGGCATCGACAGCTCGACCACGTGCGCGAGTCTGGCGTCCTCGTTGACGGGAGGCGCGACGTGCAGTGTGGTGCCGTCCGGTGGCGTGAACTATCTCACCATCCAACCCAACGGCGCCGTGCCCATTTCATGGGGGAACGTCACTGTTTCGAGCGGCGCGAAAGTCACGTTCCTTCCTGGCACCTACAATTTCAACAGCCTCACGGTGAGTCAGAGCACAACCAGGCTCAATATCGGTGATCCTCGTCCCGTCGGCACGGCTGTCGGCGGCATCTTTACCATGACGCTCGTCGGGACCGACGTAGCGAAGACCGTCGACGTCAACAGCAGCGGCACGCTCGCCGTCCCGTCGAACCGGGAGACGAGCTTCGTGATGAACGTCGCGACGTCGAATCAATCGAACAACACGCCGGTGAACGTGACCGGCGGCGGCGTGTTCGAGAATCAGACCTACGACCCGCACCTGTTTTCGATCAACTACGCGGGGACCAAGGCGTCGAGCGTCAGCGGCGGCGGCGCGGCGGCATTCGTGATGAACTCGCCGAACGCCGATTTGACGCTGACCGGCGGCTCGGACTTCTACGGGTCGTTGGTCGTCAAGACATTGAAAGACACCGGCGGGACCAAGCTGCACTACGACAAGAATCTCGGCAGTTTCTTCGGGATTGCCGGGAACCCGCTGTTGACGTCGTTCAGCTGGAAGAGATTCTGATGTTGGCGGCTGTTGCAGCTATTCTCGTCGGGGCCGGCGTGGCTTTTGCGGTGCAGCAGGCATACGAGGCGTGCGCCTGCATCGTGCGCCGCGCGGACGCAGTGGATGACGCTGAGGAAGAACGCTATGAGCGTACAGCCGTGTTCGCCGCAGTGGACGCCGGGACCGTAGCAGCGACCGTCGTCACTACCTTCAACCATGCGCCGCGTCCGGTCCGTCGGGCGCCAAGCGCCGGCTGCACGAGCTAGCAGGTCGCTGAAAAAGGCGCCGACCTGAAGGTAAAACTGAAAAGCTAAAACAGAAAAGTGCGATTTTCCGCCTGCTTTTGACTTTTCTGTTTTAACTTTTCACTCAGGCTGCGTTTTTCAGCAGCCTGCTAGCAGCTGGAATCCGCTGCAAACCACCACGCTCAGCTTCCTCCGCGAGCCGATTTCGGCACGTGCTTGTCGGGCCGCACGGCTTCTGTCACACTCGACACTTCGACCCGACTCTGGAGAAAACGTCACGACCGAACGCAGAGGTCGCGGCCTTTGCGTTCCTCGGCGGCGTCGCTTGGTCGGATACGCTCGCAGCTCGGGAGGATAGCCGCATGGCAGAAGAAATCGTGCGGGACCAGACCGGAAGGAAAATCGGTACGCTCGAAACGCGGGCCGATGGCATCCTCGTCGCGAAGGACCTGTTCGGCAAGAAAGTCGGCGAATACGACCCCGACAACGACGTCACGCGCGATGGACGCGGCCGCAAGGTTGGTGTTGGCGATCAGCTGTCCTGGTTGTTATCGCCCGACAGCTGAGTGCTGCCTTTCATAAATACGGTGACGCACCGAGGGCGGCGAGGCGCCCGCGTCAGCACTAAGTAACACGTCCGGGCTGGCTCCGAGGCCCGGGGAGTGGCGATCGCCGCCGGTGACGCCGCCGCGCGAACCGCCAGGCCGTCGCCGCGGCGACGAGCAGCGCGCATCCTTCCACATACGCTTTCTCCGCGTCGATGAAATCCACCGGCCTGTTCTGCAGCAGCGGATCCGCGAGCGTTCCGTGCACGAAAAAAATCACCGCCGCTCCGTACGACGTGTAGTGCAGCTGTTTCCAGCGATGGCGGCCGAACACGCGGCGGAAGTACGACGTCAGCACCACGAACGC
>QHWF01000063.1 GCA_003222455.1 Acidobacteriota bacterium | reverse complement strand
CGGGATTCTCGGCCGTCTGTTCCGTGAGTTCGCCGTCACCATCACGACGGCGATTCTCATTTCCGGCATCGTGTCGGTGACGCTGACGCCGATGCTGTGCAGCCGCTTCCTGCGCGTGGTGCACACCAAGAAGGGATTCGCGGGCCTGATGGACCGCGCGTTCGACGCGCTGCTGGGCGGCTACCGCTGGAGTCTGGGGCTGGTGCTGCGGCACCGACTGGTCATGATGGCCATTTTCGTCGCGGTGTTCGCCGCCACGGTCCGGATGTACCACATCGTCCCGACCGGGTTCATTCCCGATGAAGATCGCGACACGATGTTCGTCAACCTGCAAGCGGCGCAGGGCACGTCGTTCTACGACATGGCCAAATGGACGCAGCAGGTCGCCGACGTCGTCGTCCGGAACCCGTACGTCGATTCGTTCATGGCGAGCGTCGGCGGCGGACCCGGTGGTGGCGGGCCCGGTGGTGGTGGCGGCGGCGGCGCGAGCAACGGCCGCCTCATGGTGCAGCTCGTGCCGCGCGCCGCCCGGCCGCTGACGGCGCAGCAGATTGCGCAACAGGTGCGTCCGCAACTCCTCCGCTACCCGGGTTTCCGTGGATTCATCGGCCTGCCGCCGTCGCTGCAGATTGGCGGCCGGATGGGCAATCAGAACTTCAGCATCATGATGCAGGCGATGAACACCGACGATCTCTATCAATGGGCGCCGGTGCTGCAGCAGGCGATCGAGAGAGAAGTGGGAGAAGTGCAGGACGTCTCCACCGACATGGAGATGAAGAGCCCGCGCATCAACCTGGTGATCGATCGCGACAAGACGGCGGCCGTCGGACTGAACGCGACCATCATCCAGAATTCGCTGTACGACGCGCTCGGCCCGAAATGGTCGTCGACGATTTACGGCGATACCGCGCAGTACCGGGTGCTCATCGAGCTCGACCCGAAATATCAGGGCGCCGCCGAATCGCTCGAGAAGGTCGCGTTCAGGGCGCCGTCGGGCATGCTCGTACCGCTCGAATCGGTGGTGACATTCAAGGAGACCGTCGGACCGCAATCAATCAACCACTCCGGCCAGCTGCCGTCGGTGTCGGTGTCGTTCGGGCTGAAGCCGGGCGTGTCCCTCGGTGCGGCAACGGCGCACGTGAAGCAGGTCGCGGATCGCGTCCTGCCGCCGGTCATCACCACGAGCTTCGAGGGTTCGGCGCGGGTCTTTCAGCAGTCGATGACGAACCTCGGATTGCTGCTCTTCGTCGCGATCGGCGTGGTCTACATCGTCCTCGGCGCGCTGTATGAGAGTTACATCCACCCGATCACGATTCTCTCCGGGCTGCCCTCGGCGGGGCTGGGCGCGCTCGTCACGCTCTACCTGTTCGGCAACGAGCTGAACATCTATTCGTTCGTCGGTCTCGTCATGCTGATTGGCATCGTGAAGAAGAACGCCATCATGCAGATCGATTTCGCGCTCGACGCCGAGCGCACCCAGGGCAAGACCCCGCCGGAAGCGATTTACGAAGGCTGCCTGATCCGCTTCCGTCCGATCATGATGACCACGCTGGCGGCGCTGCTGGGTTCCGTGCCGATTGCGTTCGGGTGGGGTTCGGGCGGCGAGGCGCGGCGGCCGCTGGGACTGGCGGTCGTCGGCGGCCTGGTGGTGTCGCAGCTCATCACGTTGTATTTGACGCCGGTGGTCTACACCTATATGGCGGCGATGTTCAAGACGCGCCGGATTCCGGATACGAGTCCGGTAAGTGCATAACGGTGGAGCCGCAACGGAAAACACTGACAGGGCTGTTCCTTTGTGTCCATCGTACCCTTTGTGTCCTTCGAGGTTCTTTTGAACATTTCTGAAGGCTTCATCAAGCGACCGATTGCCACCAGCCTGCTGATGGCGGCCATCGCGTTGTTCGGCCTTGTTGCCTACCGCTCGCTCGCGGTGAGCGATCTGCCGAACGTCGATTTCCCGACGCTGCTCGTCACGGCGCAGCTGCCCGGGGCCAGCCCCGAGACGATGGGCTCGTCGGTGGCCACGCCACTCGAGAACCAGTTCTCGATGATCGCCGGGCTCGAGTCGATGACGTCGGTGAACTCGCTCGGCTCGACGCAGGTCACCCTCGAATTCGACCTGAATCGCAGTCTGGACGGCGCGGCGGTGGACGTGCAGGCGGCCATCACCCAGGCCGCGCGTCTGCTGCCGCAGGGCATGCCGACGCCGCCGACGTTCACGAAGGTCAATCCCGCCGATCAGCCGATCCTGTATCTGGTGATCACGTCGACGACGGTGCCGCCGTGGACGCTGGACGAGTACGCCGAAACGCGCATCGCGCAGCGCATTTCGATGGTGAGCGGGGTCGCGCAGGTTGTTGTGCTCGGCAGTCAGAAGTACGCGGTGCACGCGCAGCTCGATCCGCACGCGCTCGCGGCGCGGCAGATCGGCATCAACGAAGTCGAGACGGCGCTGCGCGCCTGGAACGTCAACACCCCCACCGGCAGCATCATCGGCCCGCACAAGACGTTTACCCTCCAGGCGACGGGCCAGCTGATGAACGCCGCAGAATACCAGAACATGATCGTGTCGTACCGGAACGGCGCACCGGTGCGGCTGCGCGAGCTCGGCGCGATCGTCGACGGCGTGGAAGACGAGCGGACGGCGTCGTGGTTCTACACGCGCGACAGCGCCCAGCGTGCCATCACGCTCGGGATCCAGCGCCAGCCCGGCACCAACACCATCGCCGTCGCCGACGCGGTCAAGGCCCTGCTGCCGCAGTTCCGGCTCGAGCTGCCGACGAGCGTGCACATGGACGTGCTCTACGACCGCTCCGAAACCATTCGCGAGTCGTATCGGGACGTGCAGTTCACGATGGTGCTGACGCTCGGGCTCGTGATCATGGTCATCTTCGTGTTCCTCCGGAACGTCTGGGCGACGGTCATTCCGAGCCTCGCGCTCCCCTTCTCGATCGTCGGCACGTTCGCGGCGATGTACATGCTCGGGTACAGCCTCGACAACCTGTCGATGATGGCGCTGATTCTCTCGGTCGGCTTCGTCGTGGACGATGCGATCGTCATGCTCGAGAATATCTATCGCCACGTCGAGATGGGCGAAGAGCCGTTCCGGGCGGCCCTGGTCGGGTCGCGGGAAATCGGCTTCACCATCGTCTCGATGACGCTGTCGCTCGCTGCCGTGTTCATCCCGGTGCTGTTCATGGGCGGCGTGCTCGGACGCCTGTTCCGCGAGTTCTCGGTCACGATCTGCGTCGCGATCCTCATCTCGGGCGTCGTCTCGGTGACGCTGACCCCGATGCTGTGCAGCCGCTTCCTGACGAGGCCGTCGGGCCACAGCGAAGGCCGGTTCGGTGCGCTGACCGAGCGCGCGTTTCAGAAGCTGCTGGGCGGGTACGATCGCACGCTCCAGATCGTGCTCCGCCATCGACCGGCCACGATGGCCGCGTTCGGCGCCGTGCTGATCCTGACCGCGGCGCTGTTCATCGTCGTGCCGAAAGGCTTCATTCCGGATCAGGACACCGACCAGATTGCGGTGACGACCGAGGCCGCACAGGGGACGTCGTACGCCAAGCTGGTCGAGTACCAGGGCGCGGTCGCCGAGATCATCCGCGGCGATCCGAATGTCGTCGGTCTGGTGTCGACAATCGGCGGCAGCGCGTCGAACACACTCGGCGGGCCCAACCTCGGACAGATCGTCGTCCATCTCGAGCCGCGTGGTGATCGCAGCGAGCTCGCCACCGACATCATCGCGAAGCTGCGGCCGCAGCTCGCGAGCGTTCCCGGAATGGCCGTCTACATGCAGAATCCGCCGACGGTCCGAATCGGCGGTCAGGTGAGCAAGAGCCTCTACCAGTACTCGATGCAGTCACCGGATCGCGAAGAGCTTTACGACACAGCGCGACGTCTGCAGCAGCAGCTCGCAGACATCCCCGGCATCGAGGATCTGACGAGCGACCTCGAAATCAGCAGCCCGCAGGTCAACGTCCAGATCGATCGCGACAAGGCGGCGGCGCTCGGCGTGACGGCGAGTCAGATCGAAAACGCGTTCTACGACGCGTACGGACCGCGATGGATATCGACCATCTATGCGCCGGTCAACGAATACAAGGTGCTGCTCGAGCTCGCACCGCAATTTCAGGCCGATCCGTCCGCGCTGTCGCTGCTGTATTTCAAGGCGGCGCCGGCCGGGGCAGGACAGGCGGGAGGGGCGAGTCAGGCGGGCGCGACGGGGCAGACAGGAGGAACAGGCCAGACCGGTGCGCCTGCCGGCGCGCAGTCTGCTGGAACGGTTGTCCCGCTTGACACGCTTGCGCGCACCACGCAGGTCGTCGGCCCGCAGACGGTGAATCATCACGGACAGCTGCCCGCGGTCACCATCTCGTTCGGTCTCTCGCCGGGATCGTCGCTCGGAACCGTGTTGACCCGCGTGCGTGAGATTGCCGATCAGTCGCTGCCCGAAACGGTCAGCGGTCAGTTTCAGGGCGCTGCCAAGGCATTCCAGAGCTCGCTCTCGAACCTCGCGATTCTGCTCCTCATCGCGGTGATGGTCGTCTACATCGTGCTCGGCATCCTGTATGAAAGCTACATCCATCCGCTGACGATTCTGTCCGGTCTCCCGTCGGCCGGCTTCGGCGCACTCGTGACGCTGATCGTCTTCCACATGGATCTGAACATCTACGCGTTTGTCGGCATGATCATGCTGGTCGGCATTGTCGAGAAGAACGCGATCATGCAGATCGACTTCGCGCTCGAAGCCGAGCGCAGCGGGATGACGCCCGACCGGGCGATCTACCAGGGATGCCTGATCCGGTTCCGGCCGATTATGATGACAACGATGGCGGCGCTGCTCGGCGCGGTACCGATCGCGCTCGGGTACGGCGCCGGCGGCGAGGCGCGGCAGCCGCTGGGGCTGGTGGTTGTCGGCGGTCTGCTGTTCTCGCAGCTCGTCACGCTGTACCTGACGCCGGTGGTCTACACCTACATGGCGCAACTGCAGGAATGGATCGGGTCGCGTCAACGGAATCCGGCACTGACGCCGCAACGTGCCCTTGACTGACGCTTTAGAGCATCTCCGAGTAACCGCCGCACTGGAACGCAAAGGCCGCGAAGGCCGCGAAGAAGTACTGTCTTTCCTTTGCGTCCTTTGCGGCCTCTGCGTTCGATCGTGACGTTCGCTCCAGGGAAATGAATATGACCCGGAAAGAGTTCCTCAAGATGACGTCGCTGGCGGCGGGAACGGCCATCGGATCGACGGTCGGCGTCAGATCACCCGGCGCCGGCCCGGCCGCGGCACCTGCGGCTGCGGCTGGACCAGCGGGAACCAGGAGTGACGGAGCCATTCACCCCGATCAATCGCCCGCCGGGAGGCGCTCATTTCCGTCAGGCGTCACCAATGCGATCGTCGCCTTCATCGCGCACACCTCGTTCGACCGCATCCCGGAAAAGGCGATCGTCGAGGCCAGGCGCTGCCTGATCGACGGATTCGGCGTCGTGCTCGCCGGCGCCACGGTACGCGGCAGCGCGATCGTCCGCCACTACATCAAAGGCCTGGAGCGCTGCGCCGGATCCGGCGCGAACAGCACGGCGTCGGTCCTCGGTCCGGAGCGGCTCCGGGCCGACGCAGCGCGCGCCGCGCTGGCGAACGGAGCCAGCGGTCACGCGATGGATTTCGACGACACGCAGCTGTCCTCGTCGTCCGATCGCGTGTTCGGGTTGCTGACGCACCCGACGGTCCCGGCGCTGGCGGCGTCCCTCGCCGTCGGCGAGCGGCTCGACGTGCCGGGGCGGCTGTTCGTCGAAGCCTTTCTGACCGGGTTCGAAGTGGAATGCAAGATGGCCGAGGCGATCGATCCGGATCATTACCAGCGTGGCTTTCACAGCACCGGCACCATCGGCACGTTCGCCGCCGCGGCAAGTGCAGCGAAGCTGATGAAGCTCACCCCCGGGCAGATCACGCATGCGCTTGGCATCGCCGCCAGCACGAGCTCCGGCATCCGCGTCAACTTCGGATCGATGACCAAGCCGCTGCACGCCGGACGCGCCGCCGAAAACGGCATCGTCGCGGCGGAGCTCGCCGCGCGTGGGTTCACCGCAGGCGACGATCCGCTCGACGGCGAGTGGGGGTATTTTCAGGTGCTCGGCGGCGGCGCGGATGTCCCGCGCATCGTTCCGGCGCTCGGTCAGCCGTTTTCAATCGTGAGTCCGGGCGTGTCGTTCAAGCCGTACCCCTGCGGATCGCTCGGACACCCGACGATGGATGCGATGCTGAAGCTGGTGACGGACCACGACGTCAAGGCGGATCAGATCGCGCGCATTCGCGTCCGTGCCGGCTCGAACATTCTGAATCCGCTCCGCTACAGGACCGCGAAAACCGAGCTCGAGGCGAAATTCTGCCTGCCGTTCATGATGGCAAGCATCGCGCTCAGGCGCCGCGCGGGCATTCGTGAGTTCACCGACGAATTCGTTTCCTCGACAGCCGTGCAGGCGTTGATGGCCAGGGTCGACACGATCTTCGATCCGCAAATCGAAGCGCGCGGGTTCGACCGGATGCGCAGCGTGGTCGAAGTGGAGGCGACGGACGGACGGACGTTCACCGAAGCGTCAGACGAGCGGTACCGAGGCGGACCCGAGAAGCCCTTCACGCGCACCGACCTCCACGAGAAGTTCACCGACTGTGCCAGTCTCGTGCTCCCGCCCGACCGCATCCGCCGCGCGCTGGAGCTGATTGAATCGGTCGAGACGTTGCAGAGCATCCGCGAGCTCACCCAGGCAATGGAGGCGTGAACGCCGCGGGCGGGGCCCCCAGCGCGGCAGCCGCGCTGGGGACCCCGGGTGAAGTGAGTTCCCGGGTTCTCCCGATTGTCCTCTGGATCCACCTGGTTGCTGGTCTCGCCGGTGCCTGCGCACTCATGGCCTGGTACTGGCCCGGCAGCTTCTTTGACAGCACGACGTCGAACGTCTGGATGGCGCTTGCGTCGGATTTCGCCAGCGGCGAGTTCTACCGGCCCGTCATGTCCCCGTCCGGCTACGGCGGCACCCGTTACATGCCGCTGTTGTTCATCCTGTATGGGGGCCTGCTCAAGGCTGGCGCGGATCCGATCGTTGCCGGCGTGGTGTTGATGCAGGCCAGTGTTCTCGCGTTGGCATTCGCGATCTACGGTGTGTTGCGCCTCGCCGGCGCTGCGTCTCACACGGCGGTGCCGCTCGCCGGCTCGGTGTTCTGCACGGCGGTCTATCAGAGCTACTGCACCGATGTACGCCCGGATTACCTTGCGGCGGCGTGGTCAATCTTCGCACTGTGGCTCGTGCTCTCGTACGGCCGGAAGCCGCGTGCCCGATATCTCGCGGGCGCCGCTGCAGCATGCGTTGCCGCCGCTCTGACGAAGCTGACGTCGCCCTTGCTGGCCGCGCCGTTCGCGGCCTGGCTGCTGCTCACGCGCCGGCATCGTACGGCGATACGCTTCATCGCTGGCACGGCAGCGATTCTTGCCGCCGCCTTCGCCGTAGCCAACCGCGCTTCCTCGGGTCAGTTGCTCGCGAACCTTCGCGCCATGGCGACCGCCGGGATGGCGGCGGCGGATGCGGAAGCGGCGGCCGGCGGCTTCGCCCGCAGGCTCGTCGTGGATCCGTTCATCCTCGCCCCGGTGCTTCTCGGCGTGACGACATTCCTGCCGAACGTGAGGAGCCGCGTGTACTCGTTGCCGCACCTGTATTTTGCCGTGGCGACCTGCGTGACGCTGGCCATCTTCATGTCGCCGGGCACGGTCTCGAACCATCTGATCGATTTGCACGCCGCCAGCGTGGTGCTGGTCGGCGTGAGCCTGACGATGGGGAACCTGACCATCATCCGGCTCGTACCGCCGACATATGCGCTGCTGACCGCGCTGATGGTGGCGATTTCGATTCCGGTTCCCGGCATCCCGTCAGTGCATCGCACACTTTCGCGTCAGGGCAACCGCGGCGGCCGCCGCCGCTCGACTGTGCTCGCGATTCACGATGCGTTTCTCGGTTCGGGCGTGCGCTATCTTTCGCTCGATCCCGTCGTGCCGCTCCTCCATGGCGACCGCCCGATTCTGCTCGACCCGTTTGCCATGGAGGTGTTCTTTCACACGGGCCACCTCGCAGCGGAGGACTTCCGCCGCCGTATCATCGATCACGAGTTCGACGTCGTCATCGTTCGCGACGATGAGTCATTTCCCACGGACATGGACGAGGGTACCGCTGAGGTCCAGAAGGGTGTGACGAATCACTTCAGTGAGAACGGGTCCGCAATGACTCGCCTGCTTGCCGCCGAGTACGATGTTCGCGCCGTGCGGGCGCCGTTCTTGATTCTGCGGCCGCGTTTGCGTCACGACTGAGCGGTGACTCGATCCAGGCGTTGCCGGAGCGTGTCGATCCGGGCCAGTTCGGTGGCAACGGCCTCATGGCCGGCCTGTCGCCGCTCGCGCAAGCATCCTGGAATTCGCGCAACAGCCGGCGTTGCTCGGCCGCCAGCAGGATGCCGAGCTCGTGCAGCATCTGCTCGGCGTCGGCCACCGATCGCTGGAGGTGGACGATTCGCGCCTCCGACTCTTGAATCGGCCTGACGAGGGCGCCGCGGCGTTCGTCGAGGTCGTCCCGCAACTGCCTGGTCAGTCGCGCCACCCCGCGTGTGGCGCAAAATCTCCGCTGCGTCGGTGTTGAGGGCAACGAGGGCGTCGTGCAGCCGGTCCCAGTCTCGAGTGGCGCCTGATTGGATGCGTTCGAGCGCGCTGATTTCGAGCGGAGATGCAACCGGCCGTCCGAGATGCTCGCCGATCAGGCGCTCGGTGAACTCGCGCGCCTGTCGCATGTCCTGCGAGGAGAGCCGGTCTGCTTTGTTGAGCACGAAAATCGCGTTCGGAACTTGTCTGAGGACGTCGAGCACGAGCGCGAGCTCGTCACCGGAGATCGGCGGATCCGCGCCGAGGACCACCAGCGCCGCATCGATGTGCGGCACAAACGCGCGGGTCACTTCGCTGTTGGCGGCGAAAGTCGACCCGATGCCGGGTGTGTCGACGAGACAGAGGCCGCGTGCCAGGAGCGGAGCCGGAAGGAACACTTCCACGACCGCGACACCTTTGACGTTCTCGTGATTGTGCTCTCCGGTCACATACAGCGGCACATCCTCAACTGGAATCTCCTCGTTCGGCCCGGCCGTATAAAAGACCGTCCCCCTGCGCTCGGCGCCGTAGCGTAGAATCGTCACCACGGATGTCACCGGCGTCACTCCGGTCGGCAGGACCGGATCGCCGACGAGCGCGTTGAGCACGGTCGACTTGCCACGCTTGAACTGGCCGACGCAGGCGACGAAGAAGCGGCCCGCCGAGAGGCGTTCGGCGAGCGAGGCGGCCTCATCGGCCACCGACGGCAGCTCCGCATCACGAGCGATCGCGGCCAGCATCTCCAGTTCCTTCACACCAACTCACGGCAACGCCGAAACACTCACGCGATCGAGATCCGTGCGAATCCCAGTTCGATCGATCGTCCGTTCCTGCGCGTGCCCCATCCGTCGATCGATATCGGCCCGCACGCCGTCGGTCGCCGCCGTCCATTGCGCGCGAATCACATCGAGCCTGTCGAGCGCCCACCGACGAAGCACGGCTGCGTAGCTGTCGAGCGTGGATCGGATCGCGTCGCCGGCGGCATGGTCGAGACGCCTGGCGACGATCGACCGCGCCATGCCGCGACCCAGGATCCGCTCGGCGCCTTGCGCGGGCACCACGATGTCCGGCGGCAACTCCGGAACTGGCACCTCGCGAACGGTCGCCGCCGCTTCCAGCGATTCCGCCGCATCCGATCCCGATGCGTTCAGCAGCTGCGTCGACTGACGGTGAACGTCCGCAAGCGACATGGCAAGCGTCTGTAAATCGCGGCCGATGTCCTGAGCGGCTTCGCCGGTGACTTCGCGGAATGCCTGCGCCAGGGCCAATCGCGAATCGGCGTGATCGCTGATCAGCTCCGCGGCACGGACCGAGATCTCGGAGGCGCGGCGTGGCAGCGCGAAGGTGAGGGCGTCGAGGCGACGTTCGAGGTCTGTGATCCGTCCGGCGGCGGTTTGCAGCGCGAGATCCGCGGATCGATAGGCATCAGCGGAATCGTGGCCCGATGTCTGTTCCGGCGCCGCGAGCGCCTGTCGCAACCGCGCTTCAATCTGTGACCGGAGAATCTCCAACTTCCTGCCGGCGGCTTGCTCGCGTTCGCGCTGCTGATCCGCGATGAGTGGCACGAGCTCCGTTTCTCGCCACCGCGCGAACAGGCGGTCGAAGGCGGGTTTGACGCTCACCGGAG
>QHWF01000799.1 GCA_003222455.1 Acidobacteriota bacterium | reverse complement strand
GGATCGTCTCAACCGGGAGCGCCAGCTCCCTCTCGAAGACGCTCTGCGGATCACGCGCGAGGTGGCGGACGCGCTGAGCTACGCCCACGATCACAAGGTCGTGCACCGGGACATCAAGCCCGAGAACATTCTGTTCCAGGCGGCGCACGCGGTCGTGAGCGATTTCGGAATTGCCCGGGCGATCACGGCGGCGGCAGGCGGGAGTCTCACCGCGACGGGGATCGCGATCGGCACGCCGGCCTACATGAGTCCCGAGCAGGCGACAGGCAGCTCCAGGCTCGACGGTCGCAGTGACATTTACGGTCTGGGCTGCGTGTTGTATGAGATGCTGGCGGGGGAGCCGCCCTACACCGGGCCGACTGCCCAGGTCGTGATAGCAAAACGGCTCGCCGATCCGGTGCCGTCCGTGCGGCGGCTCCGGGAGACCGTTTCTCCCGCGATCGATGCCGCGGTGTCGAAGGCGCTCGCGAAGGCACCGGCGGACCGATTTGCAACGGCGGCGCAGCTCGGGGAGGCGCTGACCCGAGCGGGTGCCCCCGTAGCACGACGGCGACTCTCTGCTCGCCGCCTCCTCGTTGCGGGTGCCGTGACAGCTGTCATCGGGGCTCTTGTGTTGACCGTGGCGCGCTGGCGTGCGGGCGCCGGCCCGGCTCTTGACCCGAACCTGGTTGCCGTCGTGCCGTTCGAGGTGCTCGATCCCAAGCTCGAGCTCTGGCGGGAGGGGCTCGTTGATGTGTTGTCCGCGAACCTCGACGGCGCCGGGCCTTTGCGGACGGTCCCACCCACCGTGGTGATCCATCGCTGGCGTGGCCGGGGAGACCGCGCGTCCGCGACTCAGTTCGGCCGAGCGACGGGCGCCCGGCGAGTTGTCTTCGGGACGCTGGTCGGCAGTGGCGTGGACTCCGTCCGGCTCTCCGCGACGGTGCTGGACGTGGCGTCCGGTGCCGTGACGCAGCATGAGGTCCGGGAGTCGGCGAACCGGCTCGACCGGCTTGCCGATTCCCTCACGGTGGACCTGCTGCGCGAGTTCGGCGGCTCGCGTCCAATGACCGCCGTCCGCGTGGGGTCACTCGGGACCATCTCCCTGCCTGCTCTGAAGGCGTTTCTCCGGGGCGAGCAATTCCTGCGTCGTACGGTGTGGGACTCCGCCCGGATCTACTACCGGCGCGCCGTGGAGCTGGACAGTGGGTTCGCGAACGCGTGGAAGCAACTCGGACTTGCGACCGATTGGATGGGAGAAGTCTCACCCGCGCTGTCGTACTACCTCCAGGCGGCGAAGCGAAGCAGTCGGAGCCTGAATCCGCACGACAGCATGTTGATCGCCGGCATGTTGCTGCTTGAACAATCGGACGCCGACATCCGCGATAGTGCGTATCACGAGCACCGTGCACGCCTGCTCGCCGCGATGCAGGCGGCAGTCGATGCGTACCCGGACGATCCGGAGATGTGGGATTACGTGGGAGTGGTACACGAACTCTGGCACGTGCCGGGCCGTGATGATCTGGCGCAGGCCCGAGCAGCGTTCAGCCGCGCGATCGCCCTCGACCCGGCGTACGGCCCGGCGTATCTGCACGCGCTTGACCTCGCGGCGCGCACCGGCCAACGGGCTGAGGCGGTGCGAACGATCGATGCCTACCTCGCACTCGGCCCGACTGCTGAATCGGCGGAGGCAGCGCGCCTCGTGCGGCGCGTATTGGTTACAACCGAGGACGGGACGGCAGGAATCAGGATCGCGATCGACAGTGCCCCGGACGCGGTGCTGTTCACGGCCCTTCCCTTCCTCTGGGACTGGCCGGACGCGAACGAAGCCGACGTGCTGATCGCCCGAAGGCTCGCGACCACAAGAGACGAGCGACCCTACATCACCTCCTCCTTCGGCGACTCGCTGTTGCGGAGGCGCTGGGCGGCGCTGATTCTGGCCCACCATGGTCACTGGCGCGAAGCTTACGTCACCGGCGGTCCCCCGATCCACTATTTCGTTGGCCTGCTGCTCGGGGGCGCCCCTGCTGACAGCAGCGGCGCCTGGTTCAGCAGCTCGGCACCGTCGTTTCAGAACTATTTCCAGGTGGACCGGTTCCTGAACTTCGCGCTGCCTTGGTGGGCGACCCAGAAGGACACCGCTGCTCTGCGCTGGACGGCGCGTCGCGGTGAGGTGACCGCAGGCCGGGCCACACGCAATACTGAGGGTCGTTTGTGGGGCCGGTATCAGGCCGGCGCCGCCCGAGCGTTTCTCGCGCTCGCCCGCGGTGACAGTGCGGACGCTCTGCATGAACTGGTGGCGCTCCCGGATACCGTATGCGATTGTCTCATGCACCGCGTCGTCGCTGCGCAGCTGCTCGAAGCTGAGGGGAGATTCGCGGCTGCGGACAGCCAGCTCGCTCGGGCTCATCCGGCGATGCTGGACCTCGCGGACGGGTACTGGCATCTTGAGCGTGGTCGGGTCGCCGAGCGCGTCGAGCGCGTTGCTGAGGCAGTCGAGGAGTATCGATACGTCGCCGCGCTCTGGCGTCACGCGGATCCGCAGCTCCAGCCCTACGTGCGGGAGGCCCGTGCCGCCCTCGCACGGCTCGGCGCGGAGCCGCGCCGGTGAGATGCTGCAGTAACAGTCGGACGGTCGGACCGTCGGACAGACTGACTGAGAGGCAAGAGGCCCTGCGGGTCTGCTTCAGACTCGCGGGGCCTTTTCTGTCCGGCGGTCCGACAGTCCGACTGTCCGACCGCGATGCGCCAGCCGCGATTCGAACGCGGGACCTTCGGCTCCGGAGGCACG
>QHWF01000798.1 GCA_003222455.1 Acidobacteriota bacterium | reverse complement strand
GACTGGTGGAGTTCTACTTCGTCGAGCCCTCCGTGCGCAAGTCCGTCTGGACTTTGGTGCGCCAGCTCCGCGGTCCGCATTTGAGCACGTGCGCATGATGGAGGAGCCGATCAAGCAACGCGGTGACCGCGGCGGTATCGCTCAGGAGCTTGCCCGAGTCGTCGACTGGTCGGTTTGACGTCAGCAGCGTAGACGCGCGTTCATAGCGACGCATGACCAGTTCCAAGAGATCTTCGGCGGCCGTGTGCGGCAGCTTTCGCATGCCGAGATCATCGATGATGAGGAGCGGCACGGTGGCCAGATCGGCGAGATACGCCTTCCGCGTGCCATCGAGCGTCGCGTCAGCGAGCTCCTCCAGCAGCGTGTGCGCCTCGCGATAGACGACGCGATAGCCCTGCAGGATCGCGGCACGGCCGATGGCTTGCGCGAGGTGACTCTTGCCCGTCCCCGGAGGTCCGAGGAAGAGCACGTCCTCGCGCTGGGCGATGAAGCGCGCCGTGGCGAGCTCGTAGACGAGCGCGCGATTCATCTTCTTGTTGAAATCAAAGTCAAAGGTGTCGAGCGAGCGCTCGGGGTCGCGAAAGCGCGCGAGTTTGTGGCGGCGCTCGAGCAGGCGGTCCTGCCGCCGGCGGAGTTCGTCCGTGACGAGGGCGGACACGAGGTCGAGGGGGGCCATCTTCTCGGTCTGCGCTTGCCGCAGACGCGTGTCCAGGACAGCGGCCATGCCGGACAGCCGCAGCTGCCGAAGGGCGCGATCGAGTTCGACGAGATTCATGAGGGGTCTCCTGTCGTGCGATCGATGAGATCGCGGTAGAGGGTGAGCTGACGAATCAGCGGATCGACCTGCCGGAGCGTCAGCGGCACCGGAGGGCGGCGCTCCAAGTAGCGGCGCAGAAAGCGATACGTGGGGACCCCGAGGTCGAGGGCGGCTTTGGCGGCGTCTTCGACGACCGCTGGCCCGTGTTTCTTCGCCAGCGCGAGCACGCCGAGGATGCGACGGACGCCCGCTTCCCCTTCGTGACGGTGAATGTGATCGCAGAGGGTGCTGACGGATGGGCCGACGCGCATGGCGGCCTCGAGCAGCGCGATCGTCTTCGGCGGCGTGCGTCGCGGGCGATCGGCGTCCTCGATGCGGTGCCAGCCGCGGGGGGCCCGCACATGCTCACGCAGGAGCTGACCGGTCTTCGGATCCAAGAGGCGGACGAAGAGATCGTTCCATTGCACGTCGACGCGGTGGCCGATCCAACCGGGCGGCGCACCGTAGTACGCGGCCTCGACCTCGACGCAGCCATCGAGGTGCACCGTACGGACGCCGAAGCGGTAATACCGAAATGGTTCGAGCGGAAGCGGGCCGAGGGCGGGCTGCTCCTCGGCAAACATTCCCGCGACCTGGCGTTTCGTGGTGCCGTGGATGCGCGTGTCGGCCCAGTGCGCCTCCCAGCGATCGAGATAGACCTGCGCCTCGTCCAGCGTCTCGAAGCGCAGCCCGCGCAGCGGCGTTTTCTTCGCATGCCCGACGCCAGCCTCCACTTTGCCCTTGCGGTCGGGATCGCCGACGCGACACGGGAGCGCCACCACACCATAGTGGGCGAGCACATCACGGTAGAGAGGATTGAGCGCCGGGTCGTAGATGTCCGGGGTGAGGACGCCTTCTTTGAGATTGTCGAGGACGATGACGCGGACCGTCCCGCCCAGGCGGCGAAACGCGCGCTCGTGCAGCTCGGCCCACACCTGCGTGCTCGAGTGCCACACGAGGAGGCGGACGGCTTTGCGTGAGTACCCGAGCGTCAGGACGAAGAGCCGCGTGCGTCGGTACTTCCCTGTCTGCGGATGACGCACCATTGGGCCGTCGCCGTAATCGACCTGGCCTTCCTCGCCGGGCGCGGTGGTGATCACGACGCGCGCCTCCGGCGACGACGCTCCCCGGAGCGTCAGCACGAAGCGTCGGACGCTGGCATACCGGGCGGTGAAGCCGTGGTCCTCGACGAGGTCCTGCCAGATCGCCATCGCGTTGCGACCGAGCCGGAGCGCCTCGGCGATCAGCTCTCGGTACGGCTCGCACGCGCTGGCACTGGGCGCTCGGCCCGGACGTGGGACCGGAGCGAAGTCGGTGGACACCTCCGCCCTGGTGGCCGGTTTTGCCTGCGCCGAGTCGGTGGACACCTCTTCGGAAATGGCCGGTTTTGATTTTGCTTCGCTGCGACGGCCGCGCCCGTGCACGGCGATGCCGGCGGCCTTCAGATAGCCACTGATCGTCTCGCGACGGACCGCGAGCGCCTGCTCGATGCGCCGAAGCGACCATCCGAGCCGGCCGAGTGCGAGGATTTGCTGCTGCTTGGTGTCGTCCAAGACGTTGCTCATGCCGGTGACAGAACCTGCGTTCCGTCC